>JAUVYX010000053.1 GCA_030602865.1 Dehalococcoidia bacterium
GAGGCCAGGCGCTGTCATGCCCAACTAAATCCTATAGATAGTGAGCATAGCGCTATCTGGCAGTGCCTCAGGGGAGAGGAAAGCAAGCCGCGAAGGATTTTCCTGACGGCCTCCGGTGGCCCTTTCTATCATTACTCGAACAAACAACTGGGCACAGTGACAGTTGAAAAAGCCCTCCAACATCCGGTATGGAATATGGGCACAAAAATAAGCATCGATTCGGCAACGCTTATGAACAAAGGACTGGAAGCTATCGAAGCTCACTGGCTTTTTAATGTTCCCTTTGAAAATATCGAACTACTATACCATCCACAATGTGTAGTCCATTCTATGGTTGAATTTAATGATGGCTCGATAAAAGCGCAGATGGGTTTTCCAGATATGCGTATGCCCATTCAACATGCCATTTCCTATCCACAGCGACTGCCTAATCCAACGATACCACCTTTTAATTTTACGGAGATGTCTCCTCTAACCTTTGAACCAATAAATACTGATAAGTTTCCCTGTCTTAAGCTTGCGATTGAAGCCGGTGCACGGGGAGGAACCTACCCCACCACGCTTTGTGCCGCAGATGAGGCGGCGGTTGAACTTTTCCTCTCCGAGCAAATCAAGTTTATCGATATCCCCACGCTAATAGAGGAAACCCTGCAGCGGCACCAGGTAATTAACAGTCCTAATATAGATGATATCCTGCAGGTTGATTCATGGGCAAAGGACCATGTACAACAACTCTATCTCCGTCGGTCTACAAAATATGTACAAAGGAATAAACTATCATCGGTGGAATAAAATATGAATGTAGCTATAATTATTGCAGCTTTTATCGTAATTTTGTTCGTGGTGGCTTCTGTACACGAATTAGGTCACTTCATTACTGCCAAGCGCGCGGGAGTCCATGTTGAGGAATTCGGATTGGGTTTTCCTCCGCGGATTTTTGGAATCAATAAGGGAGAGACGACATATTCGCTCAATGCTATCCCTGTAGGCGCTTTTGTTAAGAGCGTTGGTGATAACGACCCCACAGTGCCTCGAAGCCTTGCCAGTATTAGCGCATGGAGAAGATTGTGGATTTATACTGCTGGCCCACTGGTCAATATCGTTCTAGCGTTTATCTTGCTAAGCGCATTCTTTGCACTCCCAACTGATGTACTACGTGGCGATGGAATAATGGTGTATAGCGTGGTTAAAGACTCGCCAGCGGATATGGCCGGAATAGAACCAGGAAACATATTACTGAGCATTGACAGGGAAACTGTACATAATTCCAAAGAAGTGCAAAATGCAGTTAATTTGTGTGATGATGAAAATGGTTGCGATATAATCATTACCATACAGAAAGACGACGAGATATCCCGACTCCAATTAACACCATCTTTTAACCCTGATTATGACCGACATACAATAGGCGTTTTCCTGTGCTGGAATATTGTTGATACAGTAGAAAGCGGTTCTTCAGCAGATGTGGCTGGCGTTATGGTTGGTGATAGTCTGCTGAGCGTTAATAGCCAGCCCGTATATAGCATAGAGAACGTGTCTGAGATATTGAACTCTACTGAGTACTCTGATGAACTGGATTTGGTTCTACTCAGGCAACAGGAGGTGATATTAGTCACTCTGCCTGCTGTTACTGTAGCGAACCAAAACACAGCATATACGTACAATGAGCTAAGTCCTGACAATCTACTGGGAGCAGATTTCCACTGGGTCAAAGATGTTCGCATCGAACAAGAACAGAGTTCCGTATTTGAAGCAACTTACCAGGGAGCTGAATTTATCTTCCGAGTGCCAGAGATGATAATAGCAGCTATCCCTTCGATGAGTGAAGATCCCAATAAAACTGCACTTGTAGGACCAATAGGTGCTGGTCAATTGACTGTCGAGATAGTGAAGTCTGCCGGCTTTGAATACATTCTGTTTATGGCGGGACTAATTAGTCTGGGAATTGGCTTGTTTAATTTTATCCCTATTCCACCATTGGACGGTGGAGGAATTTTAGTTGCACTTATTGAAAGCATCCGGCGCGGTAAACGTCTAACACAACGCGCTATGCGCATAGCCTACACCTCCGGGACTGTCCTTCTTATCGCTCTCATGGTCTTAATAACATATAATGATATCTTACGTTTGATTAATGGTGGAGGTTTTGGCTTGTGAAACGTCGGGTTTCTACGCCCCTGAAACTGGGCAATGTAACGATTGGCGGCAGTGCTTCTATTGTGGTTCAATCCATGACCACCACTGATACTCGTGATATCCTGACTACTATAAATCAAATCAGGCAACTGGAGGATTGTGGTTGTGAAATAGTGCGTGTAGCGGTTCCAGATAACGATGCAGCGAAAGCTATCACTGCTATAAAGAAGGGGATTTCCATACCAGTTATTGCTGATATTCATTTTGACTATCGCCTTGCTCTGGCTGCTTTACAGGCTGGCGCTGATGGGCTTCGCCTGAACCCTGGCAATATGCAAAGTAAAGATGGACTTCGCAGCGTGGTAGCAGTGGCTAAAGAGCGAGAAATCCCCATACGCACTGGGGTTAACGCTGGCAGTATTCCCGCAGAATTTGAACCAGGTATCCCACAATCGGATCGAATGGTGCACATGGCGATGAAGCAAGTCAGGTTTATAGAAGATATGGATTTTAATCTAATTAAGGTTGCCCTCAAATCCTTCGATGTTCATACTACAATCGAGGCTTACCAGAAGATTTCCGATAAGATTCCTTATCCCTTACATATAGGGATTACAGAAGCTGGTCCACTTATGGCTGGTACTATTCGTAGCGCCGTTGGCATTGGTATACTACTATACCAGGGTATCGGAGATACTATACGCGTTTCACTTAGTGCTCATCCCTGTAAGGAAGTTGAGGCTGCATACGAAATTCTAAAGAGCCTTGGACTTCGCCAACGGGGCCCTGTTATGGTTAGTTGCCCCTCCTGTGGTCGGGCTGAAATTGATGTCATTGCTCTGGCTGAAGTTGTAGACAAATACCTCAAAGGGATTGAAAAACCTGTCAAAGTAGCGGTCATGGGATGCATGGTTAATGGCCCAGGAGAAGCTAGAGATGCCGATGTTGGTATTGCTGGCGGCAAAGGCAAAGGCATTATATTCAAGAAAGGCAAAATAGTTAATACATGGGATGAAGAAGATTTATTAGATGCACTAAAGACAGAGATAGATTTGTTTTAATATTATATATTACGTTCATAGCATTCAATAGAAACCAGAACAAAACCAATAATCCAGCAAATGGATAGATTTCAGAGGAGTAAGTTATGCGGTATTCGAATTTATTTGGAAAGACTTTAAGGGAACTGCCGGCGGAGGCAGAGAGTGTAAGTCACCAGTTACTGCTCAGGGCAGGGATGATATCTCAGGTAGCTGCTGGCGTTTATTCCTATTTACCTCTAGGATGGAGAGTGCTCAAAAAACTAGAACAGGTAATCAGAGAGGAAATTGACAATGCTGATGGACAGGAATTGATGCTGCCAGTTCTTCAGCCACTTGAGCTATGGCAAAAGTCAGGCCGAGATGTTTCTTTTGGACAATCTCTATTTGTCTTGACTGACCGCAAAGATCATAAACTGGCACTGGGCCCTACGCACGAAGAAGTCATTACCGAACTTGCCCATAAAAATGTGCAGAGCTACCGTGACCTTCCTTTACTTCTCTATCAGATACAAACAAAATTCCGCGATGAACCTCGGTCTCGAGGAGGACTGTTGCGAGTTCGCGAATTTATTATGAAAGATCTTTATAGTTTTGATGTTGATGAAGTTGGATTAGATAAAAACTATCAAAGAATTATCCAGGCTTATAAGAACATTTATGCCCGTCTCAGCTTGCCAGCATTAATGGTGCAGGCTGATAGCGGCGCTATAGGAGGTAAGGCATCTCATGAATTCATGGTCATCACTGAATCAGGTGAAGACGAGATACTGTACTGCACAGAGTGTGGTTACGCCTCCAATACTGAAAAAGCACAGAGCACCAAGTCAAAGATGCCTGAGGAAATTCCTCTACCCCTGACAGAAGTTGCTACCCCTGGCCTGAAAACTATAGAAGGAGTAGCAGAGTTCCTTAAAGTGTCTACCGCTCAAACTATTAAAGCCGTCTTCTATTCCGCTGATGGTGAATTTATTTTTGTTGTCATTCGAGGAGATCTGGAAGTAAATGAAACGAAATTAAGAAACCTGTTGAAATGCGCAGAACTACATCTTGCCACTGAAGCTGAAGTTGACAGCGCAGGCATTATAGCCGGTTTTGCTTCACCTATAGGCATCAAAGGAGTTAAAGTCGTTGCTGACGACTCTGTTACATCAGGTGCTAATTATGTCGTTGGAGCTAACAAGCCTGGCTATCATTTTATTAATGCCAATTACCATAGAGATTTTGATGCAAACCCTATAGCTGATATTACTTTAGCCCATAATGGAGATAGTTGTCCCAATTGCAGCGGTAAATTATCTTCTGCTCGCGGTATTGAGGTAGGACATATATTCAAATTGGGTACATTCATGAGTGAGAAAATGGGTGCTTTTTTCCTGGACACAGATGGGGTCTCCAAGCCTATAATAATGGGCTGTTACGGCATTGGATTGGGACGCCTCATGGCTGCTGGAGTAGAACATACCCATGACAATAAAGGTATAATTTGGCCTCTTTCCATTGCACCTTACCAAGTATATTTGTGCCCGCTATCCCTGGATAAAGCCGATGTTTTATCCGTAAGCGAGAACATCTATAACAGTCTACAGGAAACAGGGATTGAAGTTCTATATGATGATCGTGACATATCTGCTGGCATTAAATTCAATGATGCTGACCTTCTTGGAATCCCACTGCGGCTGACTGTCAGTCCACGAACGTTAAAGAATCAGAATATTGAACTGAAATGGCGGGCAGATAAAGAAAGCCAGTTCCTACCCTTGAAAGATGCCATCAATGATATTAAAAAGCAGTTGCTTGAGAAATTAGCTTCTCAACGTAGCTCCTAATTTCTCCTTGAGCATGTGCAGCATTTTCTTTTCAGTTCTATCCACTTCTTTATCCGTTAAAGTATGATCAGGGGATTGATAGATGATTCTTACTGCAAACGATTTCTTCCCTGCAGCTACCTGCTCTCCTGTATAAACATCAAAGAGAACAGTTTTCTTAACCAGAGGGAAAGTACATATTATGTCATCCACAAGTTGAAAATTTACCCCGTTGTTTAGCACTAACGCTATGTCCCTTGTCATATCGGGATACCGTGCGATAGATTGATAGCATTTTATTCCACTTGTTTTACTCCATAATTTTTCCAGGTCCATTTCAATGACGCAAACGATTCCTGAAAGCTCGAAGTATTGGCTTACCCTGGGATGCAAATCACCAACTACACCAACTTTATCTCCATCAATAAATATATCGGCACACCTTCCTGGAAATAAACCTTCTTCCTTGCTCAAACTGAAGATTGCCTTTAAACCCAAATAAGACAATATGTTATCTACCACACCTTTAGCATCAAAATACCCGAAAGATTCTTTGCTACCCTGCCAGCTTAGTTCAGTTTTAGAACCGCTAAGTACAGCACATAGCATTTCCTTTTCGTGTGGTAATTCCCTTCTGCTTTGAATACTCGCCTTCTCAATACTCTCGTTGTGTGCATCAACTACTTCATTTGAGCACTGCTGTGTTAAAAATATCTTGCCCATTTCAAATAGCTTGATACCAGATTGTTCATACTTTTGATTGCTAGCCAGTGCAGTGAAAATATTAGGGCGTAGACTCGTTCTTAAATATTCCTGTTCCTGTGTCATGGGATTTAAAACTTTTAATGGCATGACTTTTAGTTCATTATTCGGAGAGGCCTTCCTCAATTTCGTCAAACTGGTCAAGGAATAAGTAAGTATTTCCTGAAAACCACAGCTTATGAAGATATTTCGCAGATCCTTTTTAAATTTATTTTCCAGCGATGGCATTTGCTTTGGTAAGGTAGAGCTAAGTCGAGTCATAGGAACCTTATCGTAACCTATGATTCGTATCACCTCTTCTACCAAGTCAGCAGGAAATCCTATATCACCACGCCAATAAGGAGCGATTACTGAGATCTGTGACGAGTTACTTGCTCTTTGACATTCGAATCCCAGTAGTTGAAGTATCATGCTTATCTTCTCTCCGCTTACCACTAAGCCTGTAAGTCTCTTGACCTCTTTGGTGGATATCAGGATAGATTTCGGCTCTTTCTTGCCAGGATACACGTCTATTACACCTTTTGCTACTTGTCCATCAGCCAGTTCTTGTAGCAATTGAGTGGCCCGTCTCAGCGCCGTTAACGACAAGTCTGCACTTATTCCTTTGTCAAAGCGTAAAGAAGCTTCACTTTTTAAACCGAGATGCCTTGTGCCTCTACGAATGACAGATCTGTTAAAATTCGCTGATTCCAGAAGGATTGTAGTGGTATTATCGGTAACCTCAGCATCCAAGCCACCCATGATTCCAGCAATAGCCACAGGTTTTTTAATGTCTGCAATAACCAGCAAATCTTGAGAGAGAACTCTTTCTACTCCATCTAACGAAGTTATACGCTCACCTTTTTCAGCCTTACGAACGATAATGCGACGTCCTTCAATCTTGTTATAATCAAAGGCGTGCAGTGGTTGTCCATATTCAAGCATCACGTAATTAGTGATATCAACGATATTATTGATAGGTCTCATTCCATAGCTGGTAAGATACTGCTGCATCCACTCAGGGGAAGGCCTCTGTTTGACTCCAGTGATTAAACTTGCACAAT
>JAUVYX010000134.1 GCA_030602865.1 Dehalococcoidia bacterium
AACTAAGTAAACTGGTTCCTCAAATGGACCTTTACGGAAAGAGGCAACCATTCGAGCCACGCTATCACAAAGAGCACGGAGCATCGTCTCAACTGAGACTCCTTTTTGTTGCAAATGGATGAGGTCAGTTTTAGCAAAGACGCTACATCGAGCAGCTATCCGCGGAGGAGTTTCTTCGGACTTCAATGCCATACTAGACAGATCATCCATACTGATGCCAAGCCGGTATGCCTGTTGCTCCAGAAATCTACCCGTTCCCGCAGCGCAAAGTGGATTGGATGCTACCTTCCAAGGCTTTCTTAATCCATCTTCCAACCCTATTATTAGTGATGTTTGCCCACCAATCTGTATTATGGTTTTAGCGTCGGGATGGAAATGAAGCAGCCCTGAAGCAATTGCTAGCGAGTCGCTATACTCCGCCCAAGCTAGTTCCTTTGAGATCACCGTTCTGCCCGAACCGGATACTCCAGCCCCAACGATCTCCTGGAGGTCGAATTTCTCGGCTAACCTGGCAATCAGGGACTTAACCGATAATCGAGGGCCAGTACTCAGCTTTTCAATATCCAGGTAGACAATATTACGGTATTCATCTATTAAGGATAACTTAGAATTGACAGAGCCAACATCTATACCTAAAAAGTAACGCATAGCAGGTTGTTAATTATAACAAGAAAAAAGCTTATATTAAAATTTTATCGCCCCAGAAAAAACTTGTAACTCCTAGACTACTGTGTCTCTCAAGATTAATATGTCCCCTATAAAGAGTTGATTGCACATATTAGTAATTTTTTATAACAATCAGTTGTTAGTTTTTTTTACGGAAGGTACAATACTATATACATTAACATGTGTAAGCTTTCCAACATTCAGTTCTAAGTTCCTGGTTTTACGATAAAGGATATTAAAATGGAGATATTAAAAAAAGGCAAAGGTGAACTTGTTGGCTGGCATGACCCAGACGAAGCCAGGAGATGGGTGCAAAACAACAAGTCACGCGAATTGAAGGATAAGACCATGTCAGTAAAAGAGGCCGTCTCTAAATTTGTCAGTGATGGTGACTTTATAGCCAGTGGAGGCTTCGGACATACCAGGGTATCTATGGCCCTCATCTACGAGCTAATCAGACAGAAGCGTCGTAATCTTACAATGGCTGGTAAAACAGCAGTTCATGACATAGACATTCTGGTAGGAGCAGGCTGTGTAAATAAAGTAGAGGCAGCCTACAGCTTTGGGCATGAGCTTAGAGGTCTATCCCCAGCTTCCCGGAGAAAGGTTGAAGGTGGTCAGTGTAAGGTCATTGCAGAGATCAGTAACGCTGCCTATCAGTGGAGATGGCTGGCGGGCATGATGGGTATTCCTTTCATCCCCAGTCGCAACCTGCTTGGCACAGATACCGCTGCATACAGCTCTTCCATAGTAGTCAAAGACCCCTTCAGTGGAAAGCCAATTAACCTGATTCCAGCCGCCTATCCCGATGCGGCATTCATACACGTCCATCGATGTGATATCTATGGCAACGCCCAGATAGATGGCATCATCATTGAAGACTTCGAACTTTCAAGATGTGCCAGGAGGCTGATAATCAGCACCGAGCAAATAATAGACAATGAAATCATCCGGAAAGAACCCTGGAAAACAAGCATCCCTTTCTTTGTTGTAGATGCCGTAGTCGAAGTTCCTTATGGTTCACACCCAGCCGAGATGCCGGGCCTATACTGGTTTGACGAGGAGCACATAGCTGAATGGTTAAAAATCTCCAGGACCCAGGAGGGAGTAGAAGAGTATTTCCAGAAATACATTTTTGGCGTAAGTAACTTTGAACAATACCTGGAATTCTGCGGCGGCATGAAGAAACTGGATTATCTTAGAAAGAGAGCAGCTTATCAAGAACCAATGACATCTTTTTCATATAAATAGAGCCCCGTAATACTTAAGTAATAAGGATAATTGACCAAAGATATGGCAAATGAAATCAACTATAGCCTGAAAGAACTGCTGGTCTGCAACGGCGCCAGGGTACTGGAAGATGGGAAAGCCGTTTTTGTTGGCACCGGCCTGCCCATGACAGCCACAATGCTGGCACAGAAAACACATGCACCCCAGCTACTCATTGTATTTGAAGGAGGAAGCCTTGGCCCTATTATGCGTGAGTTGCCTATCTCCGTAGCCGATTCCCGGACCTTCTACAGGGCCATAGCTGCATCCAGCATGCACGATGTGATGTCGCTTTCACAGGCAGGATATGTGGACTATGGTTTTCTGGGCGCAGCCCAGATGGATATTTACGGGAATATCAACACCACTGTAATCGGTAACCATGAGATGCCTACGGTTCGATTGCCAGGCAGCGGTGGCGCGAATGACGTAGGTTCTTTTTCAGATAAACTAATCTATATCATTGCAAATCAGTCTAAGAGAACCTTTGTCAACAAGGTTGATTTTCTGACCACTCCGGGTTACCTGGATGGACCCGGAGCAAGGGAAAAGGCAGGGCTGCCAGAAGGAGCAGGACCATACAGAGTGATAACGCAGCTTGCAGTCTATGGCTTCGATGAAGTCAGCAAGAGACTTAAACTACTCTCGCTACACCCTGGGATAAGCCTATCCCAGGTACAGGATAGTAGTGGCTTCGAGATAATGATACCCGATAAAATTGAGACCAGCTATATACCCACGGAGGAAGACCTCCGGATACTACGCCAGGAAATTGACCCGTCGGGAATGGTACTGGGAAAATAAGTTTCCCCTGGGAAGGCTAAGATCAGACAGCAGACTAAAAATATCAGCTAAAATGAAACGAAAACAAGGGAAAGGATGAAAGAAGTAGTCGTAGTTAGCGCTGTAAGGACCGCAATCGGAGCCTTTGGTGGCGTGCTGAAGGACCAGCCTGTTGTAAAGCTAGGCAGTATTACAATCAGGGAAGCGCTACAAAGAGCAGGGCTACGACCGAAACCCGGAAAAGATATCCTTGGCTATGGACCTGATAGCCTTAAGGGAATAACTACAGGGGAACTGGAAGGAAAATATTATGACTGGGACTCTTCGCTGCGTGAGGTGCAGGTCGACGAACTAATAATGGGATGTGTTCTACAGGGGGGGCAGGGACAAAACGTAGCCCGACAAGCAGCCATTTATGCAGGGGTCCCCAATGAGACGCCCTGCTTTACCGTAAACAAGGTGTGTGCCTCAGGACTCAAGGCTATCACCCTAGGAGCCGCGGCTATTATGTTGGGTGAGGCAGAGATAGTAATTGCAGGGGGCATGGAATGCATGAGCAATACCCCCTATGTCCTTCCAAAGGCTCGCTGGGGCTATCGCATGGCCGTCAATTCCAAAGCGGAGATGATAGACCTCCTGGTATTTGATGGCCTATGGGAGATATTTTACGGTTACCACATGGGAAACACTGCCGAGGAGATCTCCCACCGATATGGCTTCACCCGGGAGGAACAGGATGAAATTGGCTTCCTCAGCCACCAACGTGCTCAATCAGCTATACAGCAAGGTTTGTTCCAGGATGAAATTGTGCCGATTTCCCTGCCACAGAAAAAAGGCCCTCCTATTATTTTCAATATAGATGAGCGCCCGATGGACACCACCCTGGAGAAGATGGCTAAATTACCCCCTGCATTTCGCCAGGATGGAACCGTTACTGCCGGCAATTCATCTGGAATCAACGATGCTGCTGCAGCACTGGTGCTGATGTCCAGGGGAAAAAGCGATGAACTGGGACTCAAGCCTATGGCGACTCTTAGAGCCTGGGCTTCAGCAGGAACAGCCCCCAACTACATGGGGTTAGGACCGATACCCGCGGTAAGGAAACTATACCAGAAGACAGGGCTCGGCAATCCTGATTTTGACCTTATCGAGCTAAACGAGGCGTTCGCCTCCCAGACATTGGGGTGCATGAAAGAGCTGGGCTGGAGCTTTGCTCAAGTCAATCCCCATGGCAGTGGAATATCGATGGGGCACCCTATCGGCTGTACAGGAGCCCGTATAGCAGTCACCATGCTAC
>JAUVYX010000104.1 GCA_030602865.1 Dehalococcoidia bacterium
GCCATTGTGGATGAAACGAAGTATGAATGATAAAAAAAGCCGATGTGAGGTGTTTCTTCTTTTTCATACTATTTCTAAAGCTAAGGAGGAAGGATAAACTTTGGGTTCAGTTGTGAAGTGGAGAAAAAACAAGATGTCAAAGCATCATCATAAGAAACTGTTGAAGAAGACACGTTGGCAAAGAAATCATCCATAAGGAAGGTACAGAGAGAGAGATAATGCTCAAAACCTATATGCCCACTTCTCCTGGTAGGAGGGGGAAAGTTGGAGCTTCTTTTGAAGAATTGAGTGGGACAAAGCCTGAAAAGTCTTTGTTAGTAAGATTAAAAAGGAAAGCGGGACGTAATAATCGTGCTGTGATTACGGTACGTCATCGTGGTGGTGGAAGCAAACGTAAGCTCCGCATAATTGATTTTAAAAGAAATAAGATTGGAGTTCCTGGTAAGGCTGTATCAATTGAGTATGACCCAAACCGTTCGGCTAGGATTGCGCTGATAAATTATGTTGATGGTGAGAAGCGATATATACTGGCCCCAGTTAAACTCAGTTTGGGGGATATTGTACAGTCAGGAGAGGATGTTGATATAAAACCAGGTAATTCACTGCCTTTAGCTTTTATTCCTGCAGGTACCTTGGTACACAATATTGAACTAGAACCAGGTAAGGGTGGACAGCTTGTTCATAGTGCGGGTACTGCAGCCCAGGTAATAAGCAAAGAGGGTAAATATATATTGCTGCGTTTACCATCTACGGAGCTGCGCAAATTTCATGAGAAGTGTTGGGCAACTGTTGGGCAGATAGGCAATATTGACCATGAAAATTTAAAATTGGGTAAAGCTGGGGCTAAAAGATGGCTTGGGATACGGCCTACAGTTCGGGGGTCTGCTATGACGCCACGAGACCATCCGCATGGGGGGGGTGAAGGCAGGTCTCCAATTGGGTTGAAGCATCCTAAAACGCCATGGGGGAAAATAGCACTGGGTCATAAGACACGTCGTCGTAAGGTATCAAATAAAATGATTGTTAGACGAAGGGAAAAATAGAGATGTCACGCTCACTAAAAAAAGGGCCTTTTTGTGATGCTAAATTACTGAAGAGGATTGAGGCACTCAATGACTCTAAAGAGAAGGCTATTATTAAAACATGGTCTCGTGCTTCTACTATATTTCCTCAGATGATAGGGCACACTATAGCTGTTCATAATGGTAGAAAACATCTACCTGTTTACATTACAGAGAATATGGTAGGGCATAAGTTAGCTGAGTTCGCTCCCACACGGACGTTCAGAGGGCATATCACTAAAGCAAAAGTGACTGTGCAGGCAAGGAGATAAAACTTGGCAAAATTACGAGTTGTAACTAAAGATATTGGTATCTCTCCCAGGAAGATTCGTTTGGCCGTAGATATGGTGAGAGGTAAGAGTGTCGCTGAAGCTTTAACTGTGCTAAGCTTTACACCTACCCCGTCAGCTAAGGCTGTAGCTAAAACAATTAGATCAGCGATAGCGAATGCGGAGAATAATTTTCAGATGTCGTCTAGAAATCTCAAGGTTAGTAGTATCTATGCTGATTCAGGACATACTCTGAAGAGATTTAGGCCGAAGTCAAGAGGGCGCATAAGCCCTATTTTAAAGAGGTCAAGTCACATTACTGTTTTCCTTGAGGAGGGATAATTTTGGGGCATAAAGTTCATCCTTATGGTTTTAGACTGGGGTACATTCGTGGTTGGTCAGCCAAATGGTATAGTAAAAAGAATTATGTCAATTATTTATTGAGTGATTTAAAATTACGTAAAATTATTGATGATAAATGTGCTGCAGGGCATGTAGCACGGGTAGAAATAGAGCGAACAGGAAATGAGTTGAGTTTAACCATATTCTCTGCACATCCCGGTATCTTGATTGGTCGAGGTGGGCAGAATGTAGAATCGTTAAAAAACGAATTGGAGAATGCTAGTGGTGAGAAGGTCAGGTTAACAGTCAGGGAAATTGAGCAACCTGAACTTGAAGCCTGTCTGGTGGCCCGAAACATTGCTGATAGGCTTGTGGCCAGGGTTCCTGTGCGGCGTGCAATGAAACAGGCGTCATTCAGGACGATGCAACTTGGTGCTAAGGGAATGAAAATAAAGTGTGGTGGAAGGCTTGGAGGAGCAGAGATTGCTAGGTCACAGAGCGTTCATCAAGGGCAAATGCCGCTGCATAAATTGCGAGCCGATATTGATTATGGTTTTGCGGAGGCTCGTACTTTGATGGGTTGTATTGGTGTCAAGGTTTGGATATATAAGGGTGATATCGTTTTTGAAGTAAGGAGAGAAAGTGTTACAACCGAAGAGAGTGAAGTACCGAAAAGTACATAGAGGTAGAATGAAAGGTGCTGCTCACAGAGGTGTTGATATAGCTTTTGGAGAGTTTGCCCTAAGAGCTGATGAGACTGCATGGATAACAGCAAGGCAAATTGAAGCAGCACGAAGAGTGATGGTTAGGTATCTGCGACGTGGTGGACGGATGTGGATACGTATATTCCCTGATAAGGTTGTAACTAAAAAACCAGCAGAGACCAGACAGGGTGGAGGCAAGGGAGCTCCAGACCATTGGGTGGCAGTGGTTAAACGAGGTAGGATTATGTTTGAGTTAGGTGGTATTGAGGAAAAAATGGCACGTCAGGCTACACATCTTGCCGGTTATAAGCTCCCTATAGCCACTAGTTTCATGAAGAAAGAGGATAAAGAGTGAAAATAGAGGAGATGCGGGCTTTTAGCGTTGTAGAGTTGTTGAAGAAGAAGGAAGAGGCGCATGAAAACCTTTTCACCCTGCGTTTTCGCTTGGCTACCAGACAACTGGTTAATCATCGTGAGTTGCCTAGGGCGAAAAGAGAGATTGCAAGGCTGGAAACTGTAATAAGCGAAAAGGAACTTGGTATAAGATGATTTATATTGGGAGAAGAAAAGTTAGGACAGGGCAGGTGTTAAGCACTAAAATGGAAAAAACTGTGGTGGTAGGGATTGAGGTTGTGAAACGCCATCGCCTTTACAATAAGGCTATTAGGCGAATCAAGAAATATAAAGTAGATGATGGGGGTAGTATTTGTAATGTTGGGGATAAAGTCCGAATATTAGAAACACGACCAATATCAAAAGAAAAGCGATGGCGGGTTTTAGAAATAGTATCTAAGGGACGAGCAGTTAGGATGGAGCAATTGAAGGGAAAATGATTCAATATTATACCAGACTTAAAGTAGCTGATAATACTGGAGCCAAGCAAGTAATGTGCATTAATGTGCTTGGTGGAACTAGGAGAAGGTATGCGCACGTTGGGGATATCATTGTTGTCACGGTAAAACGAGCTGCGCCACATGGTATGGTAAAAGCAGGTGAGGTAACTAAGGCAGTGGTAGTACGTGTGGCTAATACTTATAGGCGATCTGATGGTTCATATATTAAATTTGATGAAAATGCTGCGGTAATTCTGGATGAGAAGAATAACCCTAAAGGGAGCCGCATCTTTGGACCAGTTGCACGAGAGCTTCGAGATAAGAAATTTAACAAGATAATATCGTTAGCTCCAGAGGTAGTATAAGGTTAAGATGAAAATTAGGAAGAACGATAATGTAATCGTTATCGCTGGAAAAGATAAAGGGAAAAAAGGGAAAGTGCGTCGTGTTATGCGCAAACAGCAGAGGGTGGTTGTTGATGGACTAAATATGATAAAGCGTCACTCTCGGGCCAGTCGTGGGACCCGACAGGCTGGTATTATCGAAATGGAAGGGCCGATTGCTGTATCTAGTGTACAGTTATTTTGCGACAAGTGCAGCAGTCGTACGCGTATTGGGTTTCGTTTTCTAGATGATGGTCGAAAGGTGAGGATTTGCTCATCTTGTAAGGAAATAATTGACGAGTAGGTTTAAAATGGCTGCTGGATTGCAAGAGAAGTATTTAACAGAAATAGTTCCTGTCCTTAAAGAAAGGTTGGGCTATAGTAACCCAATGAGGTTGCCCAAACTAGATAAAATTGTAGTCTGCATTGGCGTGGGTGAGGCGATACAGAACCCAAAAGTTCTTGAGGCAGCAGAGAGAGATCTGGCTTCGATATCTGGGCAGCACCCAGTGATTCCACGGGCACAGACCTCCCGTGCTGCGTTTAAGCTAAGAGCGGGGAGGCCCCTGGGGCGGATGGTGCCGGTACGTGGTAGACGTATGTATGACTGTTTTAGCAGCCTGGTGGATGTAGTATTACCGCGTTTCCGTGACTTTCGAGGTGTCTCAACGGACTCTTTTGACAGTCAGGGTAATTATAGTCTGGGTATAAAGGAGCAACTTGTTTTCCCTGAAATTGATTATGATAAAGTAGACAAAATTCGGGGCTTGCAAATAACGATAGTTACCACAGCTCCGAACAACGAAGAGGCTAGATGTCTGCTGGAACTCATGGGGATGCCTTTCAAGAGAGGATAAAATGGCTAAAAAAAGTAAGATTGCCAAGGCGAATAGAGCACCTAAATATAAAGTACAGCAACGCAACCGTTGTCAGTTATGTGGTCGGCCGCGCGGTTTTATGCGTAGATTTGGGTTATGCCGCATTTGTTTTAGAGAGCTCGCTGTAACAGGGCAGATCCCTGGAGTAAGAAAGTCGAGTTGGTGAGGAGTTTAG
>JAUVYX010000116.1 GCA_030602865.1 Dehalococcoidia bacterium
CGCCACGCCAGCCATATATCGCCTGTTTGACATCACCAACATAGAAAAAGCTTCGCTGCCCACTATTATCCTGTAAGACCTCATCAATCAAGTTGCTAAGCACTTCCCACTGCAGGTCGCTGGTATCCTGAAATTCATCCAGCAGCCAGTGGTCAAGTTTACAATCGAGCCGATAGTCGATGTAAAGCCGCACCCCTTCGCCTGAAAAGCGGCTCAACCGGGCGCCGCCGCTATAGCGGTTGGCCCCCGTCAACAGGTACTGGGCATCGGTAAAAGTAAGCCTGCCCCTTCGCCGCACCGTTTCATCATAGACCACCTCGTAACAATCCAGCACTCGAAATATACCCTGGGTCCTCTCCATCGCCACATCAAGCCCCGTTTTCATTATATAGCCTAGCAACTCAAGAACAAGACGACACTGGACAGAGGACAACTCACATTCCGTATGACCTATTTTGATACTGGCACTTTCATTACGTAATCCTGCCTGCTCGGCAATAAGCTTCTCGAACAGATACTCTATTTCGCGTGACCATGGCGAGTTCTTATTATAAACACGTACAGCATCGATGAATGTCTGCCATCTTTCTCTGGTTTTCTCGGGAAAGAAATCCAGCTGGCTTTCAATCCCATCCACTATGGCATCAACATAAAATGGCTTTCCCAGCCAGGGAGAACCCTCTGCCCAGATTCTTTCTTCCTGCCCCCAGGCCTCCTTTACCGGCAGGGCCTGATAATAACGGTGGTACTTATCGATAAACTTATTGAGATTCCTTTCCAGTCCTTTCTCTTCCAATCCAAAAGTTGCCTGCTTGAACGCTTCAATAAAGTCCTGCTGCGCCGCAGCATCCACGTAGCGACTGTTAAATATGCTGCCCAAAACCTCCTGTTGAGCGCTCTTCGCCGTGGCTCCATCTCCTTCCATCAACTGAAATCCAGCGGATATGCCAAGCTCCATAGGGAAGCTGCCAAGCACACTGACAGTGAAGCTATCCAGCGTGCCGATATACAGCCGGTGCAAATCGTTGAGGAATCCCCTGAGCAGCCGCACAAAATCGCTCGTTCCCAACCCCCGCACGCCTATTCGTTCAGCGGTTCGAGATGCTCCATCCGTAGAGCAAGAGGCTTCACACAAATACTTTACTATGGAGTCGAAAATTTCCCCGGCCGCCTTCCGCGAAAAGGTGAAGGCTGCAATGCGGTCGGGAGACACTCCATGCGCCATAAGCTCTATATAGCGGTGGGTAAGCTGAAAGGTCTTTCCTGAGCCGGCGGATGCCGATATAGCCTTGTGGCCGATATGTGTCGACATTATTGCTGTTCTCCTCGCCTTTCCTTCATAAACAACTCAAAGTCATCCACATCTACGCATTCAGATGCAGTCATTGGGAACAGTTTCTCAAAATTATCATATTCCACCTTCGCAGACGGTGGCCAGAACTTTCGTGCTTTGACATCCTTGATTATCCCCTCGGCACAAGCCTTGGCAGATTCCCGCAGGCCCTCATTGAAATCATTCCAGATAAACACATTCGTTTCTGTTACAGCCTTCGGCAAATTGAAATAGCCCAGTTCCACCTTTCCAGACAACTCCCTGTTACTGGCCAGTAGCAGATAATATAATGGCAATTGAAGGTCAATCCAGCGTTTGTCTTTTCCATTGTATCTGACCACAACATATTCGGCCGATCCCGTAGAGATAGTGCCAAGGTGCTCCTGTTGTGGCTTTTGCACATTATCAGAAGTCTTATAATCCAGGATGCGAATGGCGCCTGTCTCCCTGTGTCTGTCTATTCGGTCAATCTGCCCTTGTATGGGCATACCTCCAAGTTCAGTTTCAATCCACAGTTCTGACTCCTCAACCTCCCATCCCTGTTCCAATAGCCCAACCTGGACATGCGCTGCCGCTCTCAGTCGTTGCTTGGCCGAGGCGAGTTGAATCTCCACCTGCAACGGAGGCGATGCTCCAAATCTCCTCTTTATCCAGGCATCTGCATGGCTAAGGAGATAGCTGACAAGCTCGGTCTCCTCATAGCAACGGCGCATCTTTGTATCCGCAGTCATGTTATGAACTACGTCGTGAATCATGGAGCCGAAATCGAGCGCATCCATCTCCGTTTTCTCGTCGCCAAGTTCTTCCATATCAAGCACACGCTTCAGGTAAAAACGGAAGGGACATGAGAGATAATCCCTGAACTTGCTGGCCGACATCGTCTTCAGTGATAGTCTGTTATCGAGAATATCCACAGGGGGGCTGGTCCTAAGCAGGAAACTGACCGCTGGAGGATAATTATCCCGCCTTTCCTCTGATTCTCCGAACAGTCTCTTAGCACGCTGCGGTAACTCCCCGTCATCACAGCGGAAAAGCAGACGGGAGGGCTTCAGCGGGTCCCCCCTGGCGCTTGTCTTGCCAACAATGAAGCAGATTCGACCACTCATATGGCGCGATTCGATAAGTATACGCATTAAATAGACATCCCCTGCCAGACGCTCAGCATCGTTTCTCAACTTTAGCTGACTTCTCAGGGTATCTGGCAGGAAAATATCGCTCAACTGCCCTCCAGGCACAGCGCCATCGTTCATCCCGGTGACTATCATAAAAGGAGCATCGTTCCATGGCAGCTCAAGCCAGCCCTCCAGGTCAACCACAGCCCCTTTGCGCTCCTCAAAGTAGCTCTGCTGGCTCAGACTATACAGCAGCAGGGCCAGCGTGGATTGCCTGTCCATCTTCAGTTCCTTGACAACGCTATTGGAGAATTCACGGAGAACGCTATTTACCTTGTTCGCCGCTTTAATGAACTCCCCATCATCAGGGACATCGGGATTAAGCATCCGCCCTTCATAAACGGATTGCAATAGTGAGCATAATGCACCGGCCATTTCATTGTGCTTGAGCCCTTCGATTTGCTCATGGATAAAAGTTACTGCCTTTCCCAGGTGCCCATATTTCTGCCGACTCCCTTCACAATTCGAGCTGCCTGGCGAGAAATAGCTGGCTACCTTTTCCCAATCCATGGGGAGATAACGGTTCTGAAATTCATCCAGTTCCTTGAGCAATAAATGTGGTTGCAGTCCATGCTTTTTCTGCAGAAACTCCAGCACTGCGGCATGTCTCAGAAATGAACTGAAGGCGGTATAGCTGCCCTCATTAACAAGCGAGCGAAACGCTTCCAGTAGCTGATATATAGGGTGCTCATTCAACGGGATGCCTGCCGGGTCAAAAGGCGGCAGTTTGTTTTGCTCAAGCTCAGCCACCAGGAAGGGAACTATCTCCCTGCCGGGAACGCCGATGGCGATATCGGCAGGACCAAAGCGATTGGATTCCTCCGCTATCAGTTGTAAAACCTTATGACTCTGAGACCTGGGAGATCCGGAGAGGATAACATTCCTTTCGGGCTCAGGTATATCGATGTGAAGCTCAGCCCATTTCTCCAATATTGGACGACCCCAGTCATCGAAGCAATCCGCAGCGGAGTCGGGGGCATGTACCAGTACAACAACAGCGATTTGCTTTGCAATGTGTTCCAGCGCACGGACCATAAGCGGAGTCGGGTCGGATACCGCCGCCAGCACCACCTTCTCGATTTCTGACGGTAGTTTCGGATTTTCAGCCCGCACCAGCATAGTTTCATAGACATCTTTTTTCCCCAGACCCTGCAATCGAGACAGATAGGCTTTTTCCAGTCTGGCCAGGTCCTGCCAGCGCTCCGGTTCCTCCAGTATACCAGCGTAGTTTTCAATTACGCTGGCGATGCTGTGCCCCCCATCCAGCAGTTCATTCCGCAGTTGTTGAATTATTTCAGATGTATGCAATGCCCAGGAGAAATCCTGTTTTGGGGAACCAGAGGGAAAAAGCCCATGATATTCAGCCAAGTCTGCCTTCAGCAGCACGTCAGCCCATACTGCCGTCACTTCTATACGGCTGGCTTCGCCTGTCGATTTATCGCCTGAGCGCAGAAAGAAGTCAGAGGTCTCTACTCGCGGCGAAAGCAGGGCTGTATTTTGTTGCTCGCAATATAGCGCCAGCGCTTCCCTCAGCCGACGCCCTGCCTGCCTCGTCTGGACAACCACCAACTCGTTTCCCAGGTCAACAGGACCCGACACTTCCTCTGGTAGCAGGTACTCACGCACTTTGGTGGTAAGCGGCGCATCCCAGCCCAGAAAACGACGCTCTAGTGGCATAAGACATCAATACATAGCCTGTCAATCATCAATAATCAGTCTAGCACAAATTCAGCGGGCAGTAGCAGTGCTATGCATTTTGATTCTTTCCAATGACATCTTTTGACCATACCTCTACGCTATGCTATCCTGCCACATGGAAATATCTGT
>JAUVYX010000056.1 GCA_030602865.1 Dehalococcoidia bacterium
AGGAAATTATTTGAAAGTTTTGGGCTATGATAGGCCAGATAGATATTGTGACTGCTAGTGTTGCAGCGAGGGTATCTGATATCACATTACTTGTACTGACTAAATTGTTATTATTACAAAATATAGTGGATGTAAAATGCCTTCCTGATTTACTAATAAAAGGGTACAGGAAAATAAGACCGCACATTGCCATGAAACTAAGCTGAAATGAAGTGGTCCAGAGAAGCTGGGGTTGTATAGCAATCATTACCGCAGCCGCAAAAGCTAAAGCTGTTATAGAACTTCGCTGTCTTCCTAGTATTTCCGCTGTTAGGAAAAGACTTGCCATGATTGCAGCACGAATAATTGGTGGTCGCATTCCAGTGAGCAAGACGTAACCCCACGTAGCCAGAATGGCAATCCAGAAGTACAAAGGATGCTGCCGACCAAAAAGAAAGATACTAATGCCAAGTATCATAATTATTACTATGCTAATATGCAAACCAGAGATAGCTAGTAAATGTGCGATACCGGTTCTGGAAAACTGCTGGTAAAGGGATTGGGATATATTTCCCCGAATACCAAGTAAAATACCCTGAGCAAGCGAGGCCTGTGGTTCGGGCAAAGACTGAGATAATGAAATAGAGAGGTTTTCTCTAAGTGAATACACCCACTGAAGGGGCTTTAGACCCTGTTCTCTGGATATTATCTCAATATCAGGATAATAAATAACTGAATATATAGATTGCTTAGCAAGGTAGTTTTCGTAATCAAAACCAGAGGATGAGGAAGGTGTTTCCAGTTTACCTGTTACTTTTAATATATCTCCATAATGGTATGATGGATACCTATTAACTCGTAACAAGGTAGTACCTGATACTTCGTTATATGTATCTGCTACTATAACCTCGCTGACAGAGACCTTTAAGAAACTGAATTTATCCCTGTTGTCAGGTTCTTCTTTTATTATTCCTTGAAACTGAATATTTTCTATTTCATTATAGAAACAAAGGGTGTATTCGTCTACTTGAGGTATATTTGAAGTGTAGTGTACGCCACCGGCAAAGAAAGATAGAATACACAGACTTGTTATTATCAAACGGACCTTAATTTCTTTTAGAAAAGGAATAATCAATAATGGCAGAGAAAAAGAAAAAATTAGAAAAAAAGGGAGGCTGAATTTTGGAACAAAAAAGATACCAGCCACCCATGCACAGCTAACACACAAAAGCCACATAATAGTTATCTACTCAGAAACAGTTATTATGTCCTTTATATTATCGAAAGTTACTTCACCGAATCCCTTTACTAGTATGACATCCTCAATGCAATGGAAATTACCATTATCGTTTCGGTAATCTACGATGGCTTGTGCCTTGGATTCCCCAATTCCAGGTAGTGCTTCAAGAAGCCATGTATCCGCTCTATTGATGTTAATTCTTTGAGGCACAGTTTTTTGTACTTCATAAGGAATATACATTTTAATATGGTTTAAAGAGGCATCCGTTTTAATACCTGCATCCGTAAGTATAGACTGAATAGTATCCCCCTCAGAAAAATGGAAAATACCAGGACATGATACAGCACCATCAATTGATATTTCCCCTTTTATGTTAGGTGTTGCTACTTGTGACAGTAATATTTCAGTAGAATTATTCTCACCACGTTTTATTACTAAAGTGAAACCACTAATTATTACTGCAATAAATAGGAAACCTACTAGAAATAGAAGAAATTTCATATTTTGGCTCATAACCTAACTCCTTAAAGACATATAAGATAATTTGTTAAATAATTATTTGTAGCCAATGCTACATGGTAAACCATTCACAGCGAAAGAAAGAACTATCTTTAAAAATGACAATGATATTATGCAATGGTAGAATTTTACTATGTCTCATAATTTTATAAAGATAGCTACTAATCGAAAAGCTTATCATGACTATTTCATCCTGGAAACCATTGAGGCGGGTATTGTCCTTAAAGGCTCAGAGATTAAATCTATTAGAGCTGGCAGGGTAGGATTGAGTGATGCTTATGCAAGGCCGGAGAATGGCGAATTATGGCTGTTTAACTGCCATATTGCTGCATACAGTGCGGCTAGCTATAACAGCCACGATCCTGAACGCCGTCGTAAGTTATTATTACATAGGAAGGAAATTGATGGCATTGCCTCGAAAATAAAGCAACAACGTTTGACTCTTGTTCCACTCAAGCTATATATTAAACATGGGGTTGCTAAATTAGAATTGGGTATTGTTAAAGGTAAGCGGGCATATGATAAAAGGGAAACTATTGCCCGACGTGAAATGAAAAGAGAATTGGATAGAACCTTGAAATCATCAAGGAGGAGGTGATAGAAAGGAATACTTAGTGACAAGGGGGCGCGTGGCTTCGACAGGGGAAGGCCTACAGGATTGCAGGCAGAGGTGCCATCTACCTCGTAAAAAAGGTGGCAAAAAACAAATGGCGAACCTGTTTTCGCATAGGTAACTTAATTTAAGTTACCCATCTGACCTGGTTTTTCCTCAATGAATTGGGATCGGGTGCAAGACAATTGAGGTGCTTCAATCTTTTTGCCAATAGAGATTGACTAAGAAATTTTGGCTGGTCTGGCTGGATGCGGTCAGCAGATGAAAGCCAGATAAGAAATAAGGAGCTGACTAAGCCTGTAGTATATTTTGGCAACCTTCTTTTGGACGGGGAGTTCGACCCTCCCCCGCCTCCACCATAATAATTGTGATAGAACAATTATTTATATGCTAGTATCATTGACAGAATTTGGTTTTGTGTTACTATTATATTTGACATTAAAAAACGTGAAAATAATGGATAGTATATTTCAAGTTTATTATTATAAAAGATATATGTTTAGCTGGCATAGAAATATGCCTGGGAGGATACATTATTGAAACGCTAAAACAGTAGATTTATAGTAAGAATGAAGAGGTACCTCCCGGTTGGGAGGTTTTTTTATTATAAAGCTGCAAGATAATAACGCAAGAAAACTATTAAAATGAATAAGGAGTAAGTCCATGATAATAATGAAACCAGGTGCTACCGAGGAACAAATAAGCAATGTAGTGAGGGAGATTGAAAAATATGGGTTGAGAGCTGATGTTTCAAGAGGCGAATTTATGACTGTTATTGGTCCAGTAGGAGATGAGGGGAAACTTTCATTTGACCGGCTTGTGGTTCTTGATGGAGTTAAGGAGGCTACGATGGTTGAGATACCTTATAAATTAATTAGTAGAGAATATGCAAAATTTACTACGGCGACTAATCAATATAATGAAATAAGAGTTGGGGATGTAGAAATTGGGGGTAAAGGGTTAGTGTTTATTGCAGGTCCTTGTGCTATAGAGGATAGGGATCAAATATTCAGGATCGCTGAAGGAATTAAACAAGCTGGAGCACATATTTTGAGAGGAGGTATCTTCAAACCGAGAAGCTCAGTGCATTCTTTTCAAGGATTAGGCGTGGCAGGGAAAGATGAAGCTGAGGAATCGTTGGGATGGTTATCTGAAGCAGGCAGGGAATTCGGCCTGCCAGTAATAACGGAGATTAGAGGAGAATCGCAAGTTGATTTAGTGGCTCAGTATGTTGATATACTCCAGATAGGAGCTAGAAACATGTATAATCAGGATTTACTTGTCCGAGCGGCACAGAAAGGGAAAACGATCCTTCTAAAGAGACATTTCGGCGCTAGTATAGAGGAGTTATTGTCATTCAGTGAGTATATTGCTGCTGAAGGTAATAAAAATATTATCTTGTGTGAAAGAGGAATAGTGCCGGTAGGTAAGGGTAAAAACTTTACCAGATATATGCTGGATCTTGCTGCGGTGCCAGTGATGCAGAAGGAAACGTATCTACCAGTATTTGTCGATCCTAGCCATGCGACTGGTAGGCGAGATCTTATTTTCAGCATGAGCTGTAGTGCGGCAGCGGCTGGGGCTAACGGTTTAATGATAGAGACACATTATAATCCTGGAGAGGCATGGGTTGATGGTAAACAGATGGTTACGCCTGATGAGTTAAAGGTCATTATCGACGCATGTTCCAGGATACACGATATGATTGCGGCTGGGTATGATGAAAATAATTGCTGTTAGTTTAACAGATAAAAATTATCAAATCTATATAGGTTCAGATTTGCTGAGGCAGTTTGGATATCAGTTAAGGCAAGTGGTTGATGGGGATAGAGTGGTAATGGTAACTAATCCAGTGGTTAAACGATTATATAGCAATTTGCTCAAGCAGAGTCTTATCAATTATGGATTTGGGGTAACTGTTTTAGAAATACCTGAAGGCGAGGAGCAAAAGTCATTACAAAATGTAAGCAAATTATATAGTGAATTGAGTAACTGCAATGCCGAGAGGAGTACGCCTATACTAGCCCTTGGTGGTGGTATCATTGGTGATCTAACTGGATTTGTGGCTGCTACATACTTAAGGGGGGTGCCTTTTATCCAGATTCCAACTACCTTACTGGCTCAGGTTGATAGTAGTATTGGGGGCAAAGTTGCGGTGAATTATAATCAGTTCAAGAATAAAATTGGGACATTCTATCAGCCAAAGCTTGTGGTTTCAGATATTGTAACCTTGCGTACATTGCCTGCCAGAGAGTTTGTCAGTGGAATGGCTGAAATAATTAAACATGCTGTTATTTGGGATAAGAACTTATTTGACTACATAGAAGAAAACCTTGATAGGATAAAAGCATTTAATGATAATGACGTACTTGAGGAACTTGTGTTTAGAGCAATAAAAATTAAAGCAAAAATTATTGAACAAGATGAGAAAGATTTAGGTCTGCGGAATATATTGAACTATGGTCATACCATTGGTCATGCTATTGAAACGCTATCAGAATTTAAACTGAAGCATGGCGAGGCGGTTGCTATTGGCATGGTGGCCGCTGGGAGAATCTCAAACAAAATGGGGATGCTTAGTAAAAAAGATTTGTATAGAATGAAAGATGTTCTTGAGAAGGCTGGATTAGTTACTAAGGCACCTAAGGTTGATATTGCTCAACTTATCGAGATTATGAAACATGATAAAAAGGTTTTGGCGGGTAAGATAAGATTCGTATTGCTCAATTCAATAGGCAATGCGATTATGAGCGATGTAGTACCGTTATCTCTTGTTGAGGAGGCTTTAGTTAACTCTGATGAGTAGACCCAGAATTTGTGCATCTATTATTACTTCAGATCTGAATGCTATAGGAAGTGTTGAAGATCAGGTGGAATTGTTCGAAATTCGCATTGATCTAATTGGAGACAAATGGAAGGAAGTAGCCGTGTCTCTTAAGAAGCCGTGGGTGGCCTGTAATCGCTGTGTAAATGAAGGGGGAAGTTGGTTTGGTAATGAGGCTGAGAGGGTAAAAGAACTTCTAAGTGCCCTTGAGTTGGGAGCTTCTATTATAGATGTTGAGCTTGATACTCCAAATCTAGAGAATATTGTAAAATTGGTTAAGGTAAAGGCAAAATGTCTGATTTCATTTCATCAACCAGGTTACATGTTAGCACTTGATGAAATGAAACATATTGTTAATAATCAGTTAAATTCTGGTGCTGATATTTGTAAAGTTGTCGCAACCGCACAGAGCTTTAAAGATAATTTAACTGTTATGCAGCTTGTTACAGAGTTTCCTGAAGTAAGGATTATCTCCTTTGCTATGGGGAATTTAGGGTTGGTTAGCAGGGTTTTTTGCCCTTTGGTTGGAGGAGATTTCATCTATGCATCGATTGAACGAGGAAAAGAATCTGCACCTGGACAGATAACTGTTGCAGAATTAAGAAGAATCTATGAACTGAGATCTGGTACAAGCTAAAATGGTTTCAGGAACGACCAGAATATACGGGATAATTGGGGACCCTGTTACACACACCTTGTCGCCACTAATGCACAACACTGCATTTAGAGCGATGGGGCTTAATTGTATATATATACCTTTTCAGGTAAATAAAACGGGATTGAACGCTGCTATAGAAGGTATACGAGCACTGAATATACACGGATTGAACGTGACTATGCCATATAAGCTCGCAATTATTCCTATCATTGATTGCTTGGACCCACTGGCAAAGAGAATAGGTGCTGTTAATACTGTGGTTAATGAAGAAGGAACGTTGACTGGATACAATACTGATGCTGCTGGGTTTAGTAAGGCCCTGCTCGAAAATGGTGTTGACCCACGAGGTAAGAAAATTGTTGTCTTTGGGGCAGGAGGTGTTTCCCGAGCGATCTGTTTTGCTTTAGCAGAACAAGAATGTGAAATAAGCATTGTCAACAGAACAATTGATAGAGCACGTGAGCTGGCAAGCCTGGTTTCTATTGTGTCATCACAGAGGGTTAAAAGCTTTAGTATGTTTGGAGGAAACCTGTATGAACCTTTGGACGAGGCTGATATTGTGGTTAATGCCACGAGCATAGGTATGGGGGAGACTACTGGGAAAAGTGTGGTGACTGCTGGTTTACTTCATTCTTCAATGGTTGTCTTCGATACCATTTATCATCCGATTGAAACACAATTGCTTAGGG
>JAUVYX010000227.1 GCA_030602865.1 Dehalococcoidia bacterium
CCTGGCATCTATCCACCATCGCCTTTGCCTGCGCTGTAATACCATAAAAAAATATTGGTGACGCAAATATCAGATGATCTGCTGCCAAAATCTTCTCATATATAACCTGCATATCGTCCTGAATGGCACATCGACCAGTTTCAAGGCATGCATAAATTTCTTTACATGGGGAGATGTCCATCTCCGAAAGCAATAATTTTTCCGCTTCTGCACCTCTATCTACAGCACCCGCCAACGCACTATCAAGCAGGATTTCAGTGTTACTCTGTCTCCTAGGACTACCCAGTAGACCTAAAACCTTAATGCCCTTTCTTTGTTCTTTGCTGTTCTGCAACTCAACATTCTCCATCAAGCCACTCCTACTGGATCAACATCTACGGTCCAACCTGTAGATAGAGTTACTCCTGATAACAGGCTAGCAGGATTATCACCACGTATGATGAGTTGCCAGCGATACTTGCCCCTTACCCTGTGAACAAATGCAGGCATCGGACCAATCAGACTCAGTTTATTAACACCCATAGTTTGTATTTTGCTAATCAGCCTCCGGCTTAGCTTCTCTAGTTCCTGTTGACATAATTCGTTATTGGTATGGCTATATACCAAGCGGATTAGTTGGCTGAATGGCGGATAATTATACTGACGACGGTAGTTGATTTCATATCTGTAGAAACTCAGGTAATCATGTTTTGCAACTGCTTGAATAGCATAATTATCAGGCGAATAGGTTTGGATTATTACCTTACCTGCCTTGAAGCCACGTCCTGCTCTACCAGCTACCTGACATAAAAGTTGAAAAGTGTGTTCTCCTGCACGGAAATCAGGCAGGTTAATACTAGTATCAGCACTGATTATTCCAGCCAGTGTTACCTGAGGTAAATCCAGTCCTTTAGCTATCATCTGAGTCCCAATAAGTATATCCGCCTTATGAGCACGAAAATCAGTTAATAACTCCTCATGTTTATATCTGTGGCCGGTAACATCGCTATCCCAGCGAAGCAACCTTGCGGGTGGAAAAGCCCTCCTTACTTCATACTCTACTTTCTGAGTACCAATCCCCAGAAACATAAGCCTTCCATCGGAACATCTCGGGCAAGAATGAGGAACTGGAATAGAATAGCGACAGTGATGGCATATCAGTCTCCCCCTTTGAGAATGATAGGTAAGAGCAACGGAACAACGTGGACAACGAAACACAAATCCACAATTAGGGCACTGAACGAAAGTAGCCGTGCCCCGTCGATTAAGAAAGAGGATTATCTGATCTTTTTGCTCCAGTGTATTCCTCATCTCAGCCAACAAGGAACGACTTAACATATTTGTATTTCCTGCTTTGAGCTCTCTCTTCATATCCACTATTTCCACCGCAGGCTGAGTAGAATAACTAACTGGCGGTAAAGAAGACTTGCCATCTCTAGTTACCATTTCGTTATGAACATGGGAAGTAATCCTCTTGGTTAATTTCATAAGCCTATACTTTCCTGACTGAGCTTTATTGAAACTGGCAACATCAGGGGTAGCGCTACCAAGAATAACAACAGCGTTATTCAATTGAGCTAATTGAATTGCTACTTCTCGCGCATGGTAACGGGGTGAACGATCCTGCTGCTTATACATTTGCCCATGTTCTTCATCCAGTATAATAAGTCCAAGATCTGGTTGCGGGGCAAATAAGGCACTCCTTGGACCAATGACAACATCACAGTTTCCTTCCTTTATCCACTGCCATTCATCATATTGTTCTCCAGATGAAAGATTGCTATGCAATATACCCACCCTGCCAGGATAACGAGCGGCAAACCTCTCCACTGTTTGCGGTGTAAGGGCAATCTCAGGAACAAGACATATTCCTCTCTTGCCCATGGCAACCACTTTATCCAATGCTTTTAAATAAATCTCCGTCTTACCGCTGCCAGTGACTCCGAAAAGCAGAAACACCAATGGGTCATTATTATCTCTATTATTCCAATCTGCCTCCATTTGTTCCCATACAGTTCGTTGAGAGGAGGCGAGAACAGGAGGCAAAACAGTAGTAGTTTTGAAGTGAGACAATGGATCACGCCTGATATTGACCATCTCAATAGAAATAAATTGACGTTTTTCCAGTGCCCGAATAGTACTTAAAGAGCAGTTAAGCGACTTTTTCAATTCTTCTAATGAGATAGCATGTGTCTGCTTGAGAAGGAATTCTAGCAAAGCTAATTGTCTGGGTGCTCCTGCATGGCTCAACCGGTGTAGTTCAGTTTCAACTTTATCCTTGCTGACTTTCAAGCTAACATAAGCTAGTTGCTTTGGGCCTGTACTGACTTGAGGAATCTTATAGTCCCTCTTAATCAAGTGATAGCTGAGAAGTTGCGCACTAAGCCGTTGGGCATTACTGTTTCCAAACTTTCCCCCGAGTTCTTTTAAGCTTACCTTTCTTCTCTGCATGATAAACTCTAGAAGCTTGTTTTGTTCAGTGGTCAGCGAAGTCATATCTACTATAGACTCCATAGCATGGAAATAAATGCTTGGTTTACGCCTAAATGCGGGGGGCAACATCAATGCAAGGGCATTATATAGAGAAGAGAGATAATAATGGCTTATCCACCTGGCAAGTTCTATTTGCCAAGGTGAAAGCAATGGACGATCGTTAATACACTGAGCTATCTCTTTAGTTGTTTCAACTGAGGGCTGATTACTTTGTTGAACGACAATGCCCTGAACAACACGAGAGCCAAAAGGCACCCACACTGCAAAACCAATTCCAACTTCTAAATGTGGTGGAATAGCATAGCAATAAGTAGAACGACTCCCAGGGGAGTTTACCGCTACTTCGGCATATCGCATTCAAGATTCTTATTCAGAGCTTACTATTTC
>JAUVYX010000169.1 GCA_030602865.1 Dehalococcoidia bacterium
GATCCAAGATTTTTGGCTTTACTGTCAGGAATGTCTTTAGCTGCTTCTAAGGGAAAGAGTGCAGAAGTTGCAAGTTTTAATATTCCAGGTGCGGGAGATCTGGATGATGACAATGAAATGTCAGGGATACATTAATAGGAGGTAGATATGTTTAAAATACTTTATGGAATGAATTCATATCACGATGCCAGCATGATATCTAATGATGTTATGGTTAAGGGACTGGCTGTTAAGGAAACAGGAGACGATACGGGGATAGTAGCTGCCTGTGCTTCAACTGAGCCGGACGGCTTTATTTTAGTAGAAGTTACTACCGACGGACCGAGTTTTCTTGAGTACGAGCATCGTGAAGGTATAGCAGTAGAGGAAGTTCAAGTTGGTAATCAGGTATCAATTAGAGATGGTGATGGTGAATTGGTAACGGATGTAGTTGTAGAATCCGGAAACAGAGCTATGTCGGGTGCTTCTTTTGACGACGATTTAACTATTGCAGATGGTCTATGGGGAGTGGCATTAACCGGTGATGTGGTTTGCGGAAGGCTACGTGGTACGGATTATAACGGTGAAAGTGGCGAATATCATATTAGAAGAATACCTGGATTGGGTATAAAGGTATAGGAGGAAAGTGAAATGGAAAATTTATTGAATAGTTATCCGTGTTTATATCCCGGCAATCAAGGGTTGATAGGTTCGGCACTTGATAAGGTAGCTGCTAATAAGAAGGATTTGAATCGTTCAGAACGCAGTGACCTGCTTCGTTCTACATACGGTAATCGAGATAAAGCCGCTGCTTATGCTGCTACACGGAAAGAGGTAATTAATATTGCGGTATTGGTTGATTTGATTGCTTCTGAAGTATTTGAGTTGGTAGCACTGGCAAAGAATGAAACGATTTTAATTCAGACAAAAACGAACCAGGAATTTCAGGTCAAGACAATCAATCAGCGTGGTGGATATGTACGTGATGAGTGGGCAATACCAGATGCTCCGAACCATTATCAGCTTTATGAAGTCAGCACTTCAGAAGTTGCTTTTCCGATAGAATGTATACAGCAGGGTGATATTCAGGCAAGTAATGACGTGAACAGGGATTTAGATTTTTCTTATAAAAACAATATTGATGTGGACGTCTTGACATTATGGTTCTCAATTTTCGGTGCATTCCCAAGTGGTGTATACGATGCACATTCAAGGATTGTAGCTGCTAATATACCGACAACCAATATTGTAGATGCTTCGGCTCAGGGGGCATTAAATATTGTAGCGATTAAAGCGCTTTTAACACACATGCTATTAGCAGGTAGAACAATTAGAACGGCCTATATTTCTCCACAGGATATGCCGGATATATGGGATTGGACAACTGTTGTGGCGGGTTATAATGATAGTGGTGTAGAGCCCAAGGATGTGATCTCACTGCAGAAGCATCAGGAGATTTGGGAAAGCGGTCGGATTAACAGTATATTTGGTTATCCTATTAGATGGAAGCTTGTGAATTTTCTTGATACTGGTAGTATATATTTTACAACCCAGTATCCTTCAGGCACATTGTATTACAAACCCGATTACGAGACTATCGTTCATTATACGCAAGACGAAGCTGAGAAGATTCTGAAATTAGCACACAGTGAAGCAGTAAAAATGAAGGGTGTGATCAAACCGTTGATCCCAGCACCTTATTACCTGAATTCTGTCAGATTGGATATTGCTTAATCCGTGGTCTGTAGTTTATAGTTAGATGGTTGATAAAATTAATAATGAGAGGAGAGAACCATGAACAAGTTTGTAGAGATACGTCCAGCACATGATATTCAAGTAGCGATATATTTAGCGAAGAAAATCGTTATTCAGCCAGCGAAAAGTGAAGAGGAGCGAAAACGCTGGACAAGATTACCTGAAGCACCGAAAGACGCAGGGAAGCGCAAGATCTGGGATGTTATGATAGAAACGGTGCTGTTTTATTGGAAGCGGGGTACTATTGAGATCAATGGCAGGATAAGAGAGCGGGAGGAAATGAATTTGCCGAAGAGGGAATTTTTCTGTAAAGAAATGTTTGCAGGTTCTAATAGACGCTGCCCTTTTCCTGCATTTCAGGATGGTCTGTGTGCGTATCACTGGTTCAAGCGGAATCCGGAAGTGATGCCTGTTTAGGGATTTAGGTGTTTAATACGGCAACCCCGGTGAAGTAGTTTCACACTTCACGGGGTAACCCCAGTTGAATAACTTCATATTCCACGGGGTAAAGGAGTCGAGATGAGTAGTTTAACGGGAAAAAAAGTAAGAACCGACTATGATAAATTAATATATCAAAGCGATGATGATGACGAATTAAAGCGTGGTGACGATGGGAGTCTAACCGGTTTTACTGCTGATCATTTTGTATCTGTTGTAACCAATGGTAAAGGGCTTGAGAATTCTGGTAAACTAAAGCCGGCTGGTGTTGTAGTAGGTACTACCGATGCACAGGATATATCTAATAAGACAGTTATATTGCCGTTTAAAATACAGGATTCGGGCGCAGACCATGATTATATACTTGCAGTAAGCAACCTAGCTGCAGATAGAACAATCACATTACCATTACTTGCCGGTAATGATGAGTTCGTTTTTAGAACCCATATACAAACTTTAACGAATAAGGTGCTGACATCGCCAGATATTAATACACCGGATATAGATGGTGGAACGATTGATGGTACTGCTGTTGGTGGGAATGTAAAATTAACACATTTGGAAGTAGATGAGAACGGGTTAGATGTAGATCCTACAGGAGATGCCGATGCCGATTTGATTACAGTAGGTGTAACAGGTGCTCCTAAAATGCAATGGGACGAAAGCGAAGATGCGTTCAAGTTGACACATGATCTGGATATGGGTGAGAAGTATGTCTTTCATCAGGGTATAAGGGACCTGCGGTCAAATGCAATGCCAAGTCCTTATTTGCGGTTTGATGCAGATGATGATTATGTGATAGTTGGACATGATTCAAAGTTTGATGACTCCTTTGATAACGGTGGTTCTTGGGTTGTTTGGATATATCCCAATAGTGCTGGAGAAGGAGGTACTGGAAGGATAATTTATAAGAGAACTGGGGCATCTTTATCAACTTCGGCAGAATCAGGTGGTTTTGTAAAAGTTGATTTTTATTACGATTTTGATTCTAATGATGGGATTTGGATTACCACAGATAGAGTTGTTCCAATTAATGCTTGGACTTGTATTGCAGTAACTTATGATAACAGCAGTGTAGATAATAATCCTACTCTTTATATTAACGGTGTACCTTATACAGTAGCGTCTGGGCTGACAGAATCAAGTGTGCCAGCAGGCGCAAGAGTATCAGACGCTACCAGTGATATGTATTTTGGGAATCGAGGCACTTTTGATTCGACCTTTGACGGTTTGATTGCAGGAGTACAGATATTTAACAATGCTCTCACAGCAGCCGAAGTCAAAGCCTTCCAGAATGGCTCAATATC
>JAUVYX010000185.1 GCA_030602865.1 Dehalococcoidia bacterium
CTCCGACCCCTGGAAGGATGACGGCTTGAGCTTTGATTACTTCACCGGGGTCGCTGCTTATACTCGCTTTGTATCCCAGGCTTGTAATAGCATTGGAAACGCTACGCAAATTTCCGGCACCGTAGTCAATTATGGTAATCATGTCCTCTTCTTAGTCTTTCCTTTTTCGCTATTTATTTAGCTGGAAGTATATCAGGAGTGCAGCGAAAGTGGCATCTTCACTGTGCCGAAGGCTATCGGTTTCTGGGCGCGCACTAACGGTTAATTTGCAGTTGAGGGAACTTTACATATAATCCAGCGCAGTTGGCCAGCAGTGCCATTTTGCTTAGTATGTTAGGAACCCTAAGGAGAAACGAAAGTATACCATTTGTCATATTTGGGATTACTGCCAGTTATTACTTTTTTATATAATTTCTGTAGATCGCCGGTAATCTTACCGATATCACCTGTGCCTATAGTACGGTTGTCAATCTCTATGATTGGAGCAATATGTGCTGCTGTGCCGGTGAAAAAACATTCATCTGCAAGATATAATTCGCTCCTGTCGATGCTTCGCTCTATAGCGTCCACCCCCAGTTCTTTCTTCGCCAGTTCTATAACCGTATTTCTGGTGATACCAATAAGGATATTATCAGGCGATGGCGGAGTTATAAGAGTGCCATCAATAACCATGAATATATTCTCGCCGCTTCCTTCAGAGACATGCCCGTCAGAGCTGAGCAATATAGCCTCATCGAAGCCACTCTCCTCTGCTTCGGTTTTAGCCAGGGCGCTGTTTACATATATTCCGCTGATTTTCCCTCGAGCAGGAATCATGGTGTCGTCTACCCGTCGCCACGACGATGTGCAGCAACGGACCTTGTCTTTACCCAGGTAAGACCCCATGGTAGTTGCGATAATAAGTAGCGCATCTTCCAGTCCATGGAGGCGAACCCCTATAGCCTGAGAGCTTTTATAGGCGAGGGGACGAATATATACATCTTCGCGGAATTCACTTTTATTCAATAACTCCATGGTCAATTGGCATAAATCGTCAATTGAATAAGGCAGCTTGATTTTTAGCAGGCGGCAGCCATTGAACATGCGCTTATAGTGATCTTGAATACGGAAGATGCAAATTCTATTCTGTTCGCTATCCCAGTTACCACGGATACCCTCGAAGCAGGCCGTGCCGTAGTGCAGGGCATGGGTTAAAATCCCCATCTTGGCATTTTCTAAAGGCATAAATTGTTTTTCGAAAAAGGCATACGGTGGCATCTTGCTGTTCCTCCCTCAATTAACTATTAAGTTAGAGAATATACTATGTAGCAGCGATTAACGCAAGCGTTTTTCTGGAACGAACTTAATTATAGTAGCTGGATTTGCTAAACTTTATCAGTGCGGAAATAATATTGTTGATGCCAAGGAGGGAATACTATATGAAACTGTTAATTATTGGGAGTGGAGCTGCGGGCTCAACTGCAGCACAGTTTGCTCGGAAGGCAGATATGAAAGCTGAAATAACGGTGCTGGGGGATGAGCATTACCCCTTATATTCCAAGTGTGGACTCCCTTATGTATTTGGAGGAATTATCTCGGATTTCGAGGAATTAATAGAATTCTCGTTGGCATGGTTCCAGCGTTTTAAAATCGACCTGCAACTAAGAAGGGACGTTTATGCCATTGACACAGAGAAGAAAACAGTGAGGTCCCGGTCTTTACAGGGTGGGGACGAACGATTGCATGACTACGATGCCCTTATTATTGCTACAGGAGCCAGGTCATGGGTACCCGAAATAAAAGGGGTGTATGGAGCGGAGGGAAATTTGAAGAAAGGGGTATTCACGCTTCGCAGCATGGATGATGCGAAACAGATTATGGCTTGGGCTAAGAAAGGCAAGCGGGGGATGATAGCAGGGTCTGGACTGGTTGGAATGGAGATGGCGGAAGCACTGGCTCGTATGGGCATGGATACCTATGTAAGGCTCAGAACCCATATGCTTACCGGCATGATAGATGAAGATATGGCTGGCATTGTGCAGAAAAATGCAGAGGCGGAAGGCATACAATTTATACCAAGAGTCACCGTCTCTGAAATCAAGGGCAAGGACAAGATGGAGTGTGTGGTTCTTAAAAACCTGGATACGGGAGAAGAAACAGATTATCCAATGGACCTGTTGATAATATCCGCGGGAAGCACGGCGCGTATCGATATGGCAGAGAAGGCAGGATGTAAAATCGGGGCTACTGGAGGGGTAGTGGTTGATGAGAAAGGACAGACCTCTGTTAAGGATATATATGCGGCGGGGGATTGTACAGAATATCCGGACATAGTTACGGGTAAGCCATGTTTAATAGGACTGGGCAGTATCGGAGTTAAACAGGGGAGGGTTGCCAGCGTCAATGCGGTTGGAGGAGATGAAGAAATGCCTCGAGGCATTCTGAATAACAGGACAACAGAACTGTTTAATTTGCAGGTGGCTGCGGTAGGGCCTACGATAAAAGAACTGAAGAAGGCAGGAATTACCCCTGTGCTTGGTAAGTCCAAAAGTTCAACGGTACCTCCATACTACCCCGGAGGAAAAGAGATCAATGTAAAAGTCATGGTTAATCCTGAGGATGGGAAAATTATGGCGGCACAGATTGTAGGAGAGCAGGAGGTGCATCAACGGGTGAATGTATTTGCCATCGCTATCCTGCGTGGAATGACCGTTAAAGATTTTCTGCAACTGGAGACGTGCTATGCTCCTCCGGCTGCACCGACCTTTGATTGTATGACGCTGGCAGTGGATGCTGCCGCGATGCGGTTGAAGAGGAGGAAGACTTAGTTTTAGTCCCATTTTTGACGGGTTTAGACAAGGCGAACTTGACCTGGCTTTGGTGCCTTGTTAGGATTAGATTGATGGGGATATAGCTCAGTTGGGAGAGCGCTGCGTTCGCAATGCAGAGGTTGGGGGTTCGAATCCCCCTATCTCCACCATGCCCCTGTAGCTCAGGTGGATAGAGCAGCGGTTTCCTAAACCGCGTGTCGGGCGTTCGAGTCGCCCCAGGGGTACCACATAATATAGACAATATGGAAAGTCCTCTCTGCAGCATATGGCTAATATTTTAATGTAGAGAAATCTCCTTATTCAGGTAATAAGATATTGGAAATATATAGCTATATATTGACAGGGAAAGAAATAATCAGCGCTTTGTTTTGCATAAGAGTTTCCTTCAGTGTATAATGTTTTTTGAATTGTTACAGTTTTGGTTATTACAAGCTTTGCAGAATCTTTTTAGTTCCTCTTTAGTATTGGATGACCCTGACTCTAACGGAAGAAA
>JAUVYX010000017.1 GCA_030602865.1 Dehalococcoidia bacterium
TAATATTAAAGAATACTCAGAGAATGGTAGCCGTCGACCAAATACTGATTTTGAGTGGCTTGGCATAAAGGTAATTAGACCACAAGATATGCCGCTTCAAGTAGCAAATGGTAATTTTGATTTGGCCATAACAGGTATGGATTGGTTATCCGAACATCTCTATCGCTATCCTGCTAGTCCTGTAGTGGAACTGCTTGATCTTGGGTTTGGGGGAGTGAGAATTGTAGCGGCAGTGAGCCAGGCAATGCAGATAAATACCGTTGCTGAGTTGAGATTGTTTAGTAAGAATAAAAAATATGATACTTTACGAGTAGCTTCAGAATATGTTAACACAGCGGATAGATACCTGCGAGAGAATCATATTCATCCATATAAGTTGATACCTACCTGGGGGGCAAGTGAAGCATTTTTACCGGATGATGCTGACTTGCTAATTGACAACACACAAACAGGGAAAACCCTGGAGAAGCACAATCTAAGGATAATTGATGTACTTTTTGAATCCACTGCCTGTCTTATTGGAAATAGAGATAAGCTTAGTCTATCTGGAAAGAAAGAGAGAGTTGAATTTCTCACCCAATTATTGAAAACAGGATTATCATGTTAACAATCAAAGGTTTCTCTAAAGCCAGGAAATTACTGGAGCGGTCGAAGTTCACAGAAGTTTCCATTTCGGCCCAGACAACGATACAAATAAAGAAAATATTTGGGAAAGATCTTTCTGCCAAAGAGGTGGTCGAGCATATCATTTTAGATGTTCAGGAGAGAGGTGATAGCGCTGTTCGCTACTATACTACCAAGATAGATGGAATCACACTCAATACTGTAAAAGTAAGCGAAGAGGAAATTGAAGAGGCATATAGCTCAGTAGACAGAGAGCTTGTTACAGCGCTTGAATTGGCAGCTAGAAGGATAGAAGATTTCCACATCGCTTGTAAACCAGAAATCGGAATCAGTTTTGTCAATAATGTCACGGGAAGAATAGTTCGACCTTTAAACAGGGTGGGACTGTATATTCCTGGCGGTACAGCAGCTTACCCATCGACAGTGTTAATGACTGCTATACCTGCTCAAGTTGCTGGGGTCAATGAGATTATCCTAGTGTCACCCCCAAATAGGGGAGGGGATATACATCCCTGTACATTGGCGGCTGCTAAAATTGCCAAGGTTAACAATGTCTATAAAATTGGAGGTGTACAAGCCATCGCTGCACTGGCCTTTGGAACTGAATTGGTGCCAAGGGTGGATAAGATTTGTGGACCGGGTAATATATTCGTGACATTAGCCAAGAAAATGGTGTATGGTGCAGTTGATATCGATGGATTGGAAGGACCTAGCGAGATAATAATTGTGGCGGATGAGACAGCTAATCCAATATTTTGTGCGGCTGATCTCTTGTCCCAGGCTGAGCATGATCCTCTGGCCTCGGTAATATTAATTACTACCTCACCTGAATTGGCAAAGCAGGTGGAAAGGGAAGTAATTAAACAGTTGAAAAAGCTTGAACGACAAGTTATTGCTGAACAGGCTATCGAGAAAGGAGCCATAATATCAGTAGGAAATATTAGTGAGGCTATCATGTTAGTCAATATTTACGCCCCAGAACATGTATCTCTCATGGTGGCAGATGCCTCTAATATAATTCCGGAAATACATAATGCTGGCTGTATATTTATTGGCGATAATTCCCCTGTTGCTCTGGGTGATTATATTGCTGGCCCAAGTCACGTATTACCAACGGGGGGGACTGCGCGCTTCAGTTCACCATTAGGAGTAGATGATTTCTTAAAGGTTACCGACATTATCAATTCAGATAAAACTACTATGCAAGAGCTAGGGAAGGGAGCTATGGCAATAGCTATGTATGAGGGATTCGATGCACATGCCAAAGCGATAGGACTCAGATTAGACTAGTAAATGTAGCTATAGAGAGATGAGATGAGACTAAGAACAATGTTAAGGCCTGAGATCGTGTCCATGGGAGAATACACTCCGATTGAGCCAATGGAAGTTTTGAGTCAGCAAACTATGTTGCCTATTGAACGGATAGTGAAACTTGATGGCAATGAAAATCTATATGGCTGTTCACCAAAAGTTAATCAAGCTCTGGAAAAGTACTCCTATTACAACATTTACCCTGATCCAGAACAGAGAGAACTAAGACTAGCGTTAGAAAAACACACTGGTTTTAGATACCAGCAGATTGTTTGTGGCAGTGGCAGTGATGATCTCATTGATCTCATCCTCAGACTTTTTATTAATCCAGGGGATAAAGTAATAAATTGCTCACCTACATTCGGGATGTACCCATTCAGCACTAAAATTTGTGGTGGTGAAGTGATTGATATACCCAGAGATAATGATTTTAAACTGGATATACACGGTATTAAAAAAGCCTTGGATAAGCAAACGAAGGTTATTTTTCTTGCTTCCCCGAATAATCCTACAGGTAATTGCAGTACCAGAGAAGAAATCATAGAACTTCTTTCCACCGGTAAGGTCGTTGTGTTAGATGAAGCGTATGTTGATTTCAGTAAAGAGACCATGGCAGATTTAGTCTCTAAATATCCCAATATGATTGTGTTACGTACGTTTAGCAAATGGGCAGGGTTGGCTGGTTTAAGGATTGGCTATGGTTTGTTTTCTGAAGAGATAGTCAGTTATCTTATGAAGATTAAACAACCATACAATGCTAATGTCGCAGCTAAGGTTGCGGTGATGGCATCTCTAGAGGATATTGATTATCTGCGTCGTAACATTGTGAAAATAATTGAGGAACGAGAGAGGCTTTTTAATAAATTAGAGGATATTAAATGGCTGAAGCCATACCCTTCCAGTGCAAATTTCATTCTTTGTTTGATACGGCAAGATACAGGCATCTCTATTCCTGAAGGTTCTGAACACAACATGGAACCACTTGCAAAAATGATTTGGTATAAGTTACGTCATAAAGGAGTCTTCATACGCTATTTTGATACACACAGGTTGAAAGATTTCATTCGGATAAGTGTTGGTAGGCCAGAGGATACTGATATGGTTATTAAAACCTTAATGGAGGTTGTTAAAAATGACTGAAAGAATTTCAAAGGTTAGTCGTAAAACAGAGGAAACAGATATTCAAGTTGAACTAAATATCGATGGCAGAGGGCTATTTGAAATAGAAACTGGAATAAATATCGTAGATCATTTTCTGTCTCAATTGGCCAAGCACGGATTGTTTGACATAACGATTTCTGCGACAGGAGATAACCAACATCATATTGTTGAGGACGTGGCTATTTGTCTGGGTAAAGCCTTCAAGAAGGCTTTAGGTGAGAAAAAGGGTATCACGCGTATGGGACATGCTATGGTGCCTATGGACGAGGCTTTGGTAGTGGTAGCTGTGGATATAGGAGGTAGAGCCTACTGTGTTACTGATATTTCTTTTGTTAGAACCAGTATTGATGGACTATGCGCTGATTTAGTTCGTCACTTCTTAGAGTCTTTTGCGTCTGAAGCAAAGATTAACCTTCATGTCAGGATGCTCACAGGAATCAATGATCATCACAAGGCGGAAGCACTATTTAAAGCCCTGGGACGTGCTTTAGACTCAGCAACTCGCATCGATGATAGAATGGTCGGAAAAATTCCAAGCACGAAAAATATTATTGACAGTTAAGAATAGCTTGAAGCATTAGAATCATCTGGTGTACTTCATTGGGGGATTGGAGAAAATAGCAAGCTGGGGATTTGATGTTGACATCACCTACAAATACGGAAATACCTTGGGCAGTATTTACAACACGAAAAGAATCGTAATCGGTGTTGTCATCGCCCACAGCTAGCATAAATGGCTTGTTCTTGGGGAAAAGTATTTTATTCATAAATTCAATAGACTTTCCTTTATCCCAGTTCACCGGAGGCCTGATATCATAGGATTTCTTATTTGAAGTAACCCTTATTCTGGCATGAGCCAGAGGTTCTTTGGTAATTTCATTGAAAATCTCATTCAATTTGTTGAATTGTGCTTCATCTACCAATCGGTAATGCAAACTTAATGTCAGCCTTTTATCTTCTATCCATGCACCTTCAATTTCATTTAAGGCCAAACTGATATCCTGATTTAAGGAATGTAACAGAGGCATTGCCTGTACGGCTTCAGGATTAACAAAGCTAATATTAGGGCCTTCTATTTCCAGACCATGGTTTCCCGCATATAAAACATTAGCAATGCCCACTTTTAACCGCAGGTCATTCAAGGCTCTGCCACTTATTATTCCTAAAGTTAGAGAAGGATTTGAAGCTAATTCTTGTAGGCAATCTCTTATTTGTGAGGATAGATAAGCTACCTCAGGTTTTTTAACAATAGGTGTTAGCGTACCATCATAATCAAGCAGCAAAAAAATGTGTTTTGCACTTTTAATTTTATCAGCAATTGATTCCCAACATGAGAATAGATATTTCATGGTAATGACAAATTGTACTACCAAATACTTGTCAAACCAACTTGATTGTAAGCCATGCTATAATCGAAGTCACTGGATGGTTTCAATTGAGAAGCCTTAGAAAAAGAGGAGAGGGATAATATTGAAAAGATTAGGAATTTTAACCAGTGGGGGAGATGCCCCGGGGATGAATGCCTGCATCAGAGCGATTGTTCGTAGTGCAACTAGCTATGGGATTAAAGTAATTGGAATAAAAAGAGGCTATGCTGGCTTACTGGAAGATAAATTTATAGAGTTGAATCCACGCTCAGTAGCTAACATTATTCATCGTGGTGGCACATTTTTGGAGACGGCTCGCTGTGAGGAAATGAAGACTCCTGAGGGAGTGAAACGTTCAATTGAAGCCCTGGAACGTAATGATATTGATGCTTTGATAACTATTGGTGGAGATGGAACATTTCGTGGAGCTGTAGCTCTATCTCAAGCTGGAAAAATAAAAATAATTGGTATCCCAGGTACTATAGATAACGATGTATATGGCACTGATTTCACCATCGGATTTGATACAGCTATAAATACTGCTTTAGATGCTATAGACAAAATAAGAGATACTGCTGAATCTTTGCAACGACCTTTCTTCATTGAAGTCATGGGAAAGTCCACGGGGTTTATTGCGCTAGACGTAGGGATTGCTGGTGGAGCTGAAGATGTTTTGATACCAGAAGTAAAGACAAAAATAGAAGATATCTGTATGAACATTGAACGGAATTTAAAAAAGGGAAAAAAATCCAGCATCATAGTGGTTGCTGAAGGTGATGACGCTGGAGGTGTCTTCCAAATTGCTCAACAAGTATGGGAAAGGCTAAAACTGGAGTATAGAATCTGTGTCCTTGGACATATACAGAGAGGGGGTTCGCCGACTGTCAGGGACAGAATATTGGCCAGCAGACTTGGTGTCGCAGCTGTGGACATACTGGTTCAGGGGAAATCTGGCTATATGATGGGTGAACATAATTGCCGAATAATACATACTCCATTAGAGGATACATTTAAGAAGAAAAAAGAAATTGATTCTGATAAATTGCGGTTGATTAAGTTGTTAGCTACCTAGTGGCAGTCAGATGAATAGACAATTCACTAGTGGGATAAGAGGATCACATCAATTAACCAATAACAGAGGCAAACTATCAATATAAGTTATATGACTTCAAATGCTTCGCAACGGTGTCAATTGCTTCAAATACCTGGTACGGTGGAAGGAAGAAAGAACTTCGTATTCTGAAATACCCATATTTAGGTTCGGGATAAATCCATATGTTGCCTTTGATAGATTCAAATTCACCCTGTAATAGCCTTTCTTTAATACGGTAATCTGAATTTAGAGTCTCAGCCAATATACTGTCGCCTTTCCATTCAAAATCAACAGTCCTTCCCCAGAGAAGTGAGTTTTTTCTCCTGACCAGTTTGGTTTTTCGAGGCATCCTATGTCCTGCCATAGTTGAATTCTTTACCAGGTAATCAATATAGTAATCCTTTCCATACTGATTGGAGGCTACAACCACATTAAGTAAATCAACGTTCTTGTTTCTTAGCTCTATCAGTCCCGCTGACTTTTGGCCTGAGAATCTCCCCCCAAGTCCTATTTTACACTTGTCATTGCCCATTTCAGCTATGGAAGCCTTTATTCCGATACCTTGTAGATGATGATAAAGCTCATCGATATCAGAAGCGGTGGTTTTCTTTAGTTTTTTGAGGATTATAGGCAGAATTAGAAAGAGGAATAATGGAATAAAATTACTAAATTTTTGGATCCATTCTGAAATATCAATAGCTAACATAATCAATGTTCAAACATCACTTAACAGATCTTTTTAAATGAATAGCTTAAAATATCCTTAGTCCTTTGGGCTTGCAATGCTGAATTCTGAATAGCCAACTTAATGCTGGAGATCGTAGCTATAATCAAAGGACATTCCATAAGATAATCAGGCAACTCCGCAGTGTAATAAAACAGTAACCTCTAAAATTTCTATAGAGAACGGGAAATTTAATTTTCCATTTGTGACGGCACATCTTTCAATTCAACCAAGCCTAAACGTTGGAAAATGGTATCCACATGTCTTATGTAATAATCATAATCAAAGAGAGAATCAACCTTGCTGGCATCCAATCGCTCGGCGACTCGATTATCACTCTTGAGTAAGGTCAAGAAATCCTCTCCTTTCTGCCAAACTTTCATCGCATTAGATTGTACTATTTCATATGCTTCTTCTCTGCTTAGCCCTGTATTGATCAGCGCCAGTAACACTTTTTGGGAGAATACCAATCCCCTGGTAAGCTCAAGATTGCGCCTCATATTTTCCGGATAGACATTAAGATCCTTCATAACCGGGGTTAAGATAGATAAAGCATAATCCATTATTAGGCAGGCATCAGGGAGAATAACTCGTTCGGTAGAAGAATGACTAATATCACGTTCGTGCCACAGCGCAATATTCTCAAGAGAAGTAATGGCATAGCCTCTTAATAATCTAGCAAGACCACAAATTCGCTCACAGAGTTCAGGGTTCCTTTTATGTGGCATTGCCGAGGAACCTGTTTGACCTTTTTTAAATGGCTCTTCAAGCTCTAAAATCTCCGTCCTCTGAAGGCTTCTAATCTCTGTTGCAATATTTTCTAGAGACCCACCTAGAATCGCTAACGTGCTCATGAATTGAGCATGACGATCGCGTTGAATTATTTGACTTGAGATAGAATCAGGTGAAAGCCCCAGCTTACTACACGCTATTCTTTCAACATCAGGAGACACAGTAGCATAAGTGCCCACTGCACCAGAGATTTTGCCAATACAGATGGCCTCTTTAGCATTGGATAGCCTTTGAGCGTTGCGTTTCATCTCTTCTACCCACAGGGCTAATTTCAAACCAAAAGTAATTGGCTCAGCATGAACACCATGTGTGCGTCCAATCATCAAAGTGTATTTATATTTGATAGCCTTTTGTTCTAAAACAGAGATGAGTTCTGACAAACCATGCTCAATGATAACAGAGGCTTCTTTCAGTTGGAGCCCTAGGGCGGTATCCATAACATCTGAAGATGTGAGGCCTAAATGAATAAATCGTGATTCTTCACCAAGGCTTTCAGCAACCGACCCAAGAAATGCTGTCATGTCATGATGGGTTATATTGAGTATTTCGGCCAAGCGATTTAAATTACAATGGGCAGTCCTTATTTTAACCATGGCATCTTGGGGAATTTCTCCCAGTTCTGTCCATGCCTCACAAACAGCTATCTCAACCTGTAACCACTTGTCAAACTTGCTTTTTTCGTCCCATATTTGCTGCATCTGGGCTCGTGAGTAACGCTCAATCATTTCTTATTTCCTGCTAATTCCATTTTATAATTTTTATAAGCCTGTTTGATATCGTCATATTTCATGCCTAAAATTTGAGCAGCCAATAAGGCGGCATTTGTTGCGCCCCCTTTTCCGATACCAACGCAGGCAACAGGAACACCTCCAGGCATTTGTACAATAGATAACAGAGCGTCTATGCCATGCAATGCACCATTAGGCACAGGAATGCCTATTACCGGCACGCTGGTCCAGCTTGCCAGAACACCTGGAAGGTGAGCAGCACCACCAGCAGCCGCAATAATAAGTTCGAACCCCTTCTCTTCAGCTTCCAACCCATAGTTTCTAAGTTTCTCTGGACTTCGATGGGCTGATACAACAGAAAGTTCGTATACGATACCTAATTGGTCCAATGTGTTTAATGTTGGTTGTATCATATCGGTATCACTTTTGCTCCCTATGACAACACCTATTTTTACCATTCTAACCTACCTTTCTCAATGCAATATCTTTGCGATAATAACTGCCATTGAAATGAATATTCTGCAAGTTCTGATAGACTTTAGCTCTTGCCTCTGTTAAGTTTTTACCAGTACATGCTAGTGTAAGAACGCGCCCACTATCAGTATATATCCTTCCTTCATTACCTAGCTTAGTTCCTGCTTGAAAGACCAAAGCATCTTTATCGATATTATTCAAACCGCTAATGGGATAACCTGTTTTATAGCTACCTGGATAGCCAGCAGATGCCATAACTGCCCCTACGCAGGCACTGCTATTCCATTCTATCTTTATTTCATCAAGCCTGTTCTGTACTACTGCCAGGCAAATATCAACAATATCAGTCTTAAGAAGAGGGAATAATACCTGAGTTTCCGGATCACCAAGTCGGCAGTTAAATTCTAGCACAAATATATCCCCTGCATCTGTGACCATTAGCCCTGCATAAAGTATTCCCTTATAAGGTATTTTTCTTTGAGTCATAGCTTTTATGGCAGGCAATAAAATGGTCCGAGTGGCCTTGTCTACCATCTTACGTGGAAAAAACTCAGGCTGGCTGTAGCATCCCATGCCACCAGTATTAGGCCCCTGATCTCCATCCCAGGCCTTTTTGTAATCACAAACTGGAATCATAGTAGAGATTGATTTACCATCGGTAAAAGCTAGTAAACTAACTTCTCTGCCAGAGATATAGGTATCAATAATAACCTTATTTCCAGCAGAACCAAAAGCTTTTCCCTTCAGCATATTCTTTAAGGCTTGACTTGCTTCCGACAGGGAGCTAGTTATGATTATCCCCTTTCCAGCAGCTAAACCATCTGCCTTTATGACAAAAGGAGGGGTTTGACGAATAAGATAACTATAGGCTTCATTATAGGAAGAGAAGGCAACTCCTTTTGGGCATGGAATTCCACTCTGTTCCATCAATTCTCGGGCAAATATCTTGCTTGACTCTATTTGAGAAGCTGCCTTTGTTGGCCCGAAAATGGGGATGCCCAGATTTTCAAAGTAATCCACTATACCGTGGGCGAGAGGCTGCTCTGGGCCAACAATTACAAGGTCAACCTCTTTATCTTGAGCAACTGTGGCTAAAGAGTTTATGTCATCAGGATGGATAGCTAAATTCTCAGCTAAGATTGCGGTGCCAGCATTACCCGGGGCTACAAATATTTTTCTTATTTTGCGATCCTGGGCTATTTTCCATACCAGAGCGTGTTCTCTAGCACCACTACCAACAACCATTACTTTCAAAATTGCTATATCTTCTCCCTTGTCAAATACTGCGTTATAGTAGTGGAACTATTCCCACTCTATGGTAGATGGTGGTTTGCTAGTAATATCGTAGACAACACGGTTGATGTTAGGGACCTCATTTACAATTCG
>JAUVYX010000197.1 GCA_030602865.1 Dehalococcoidia bacterium
CAAATATTCCAAGCAGAGATTTCTTGGTGGAGTCTAATTCATTTACAACAGATGAAGAGAAGCCCGTCGAGGCGTTCATAAAAAATAATCTGTCCTCTATTTGCAGGGCGTCAATGGTCTTTGTTTGCCTGAAATTAACAAGTAACTGGACGGCTAGTTTTGCGTCCAGGGGGATGCCCAGTATGTTGGCCATAGTGTTGCTTGTACCTGCTGGTATAATTCCGATTGGTTTTTTAAAGTCCAGCAGGCAACTGGCAAGCAGTGCCACCATGCCATCCCCTCCTACGGCTACATAAAGGTCAAAATGCTCTTGCTTCGCCTTCTTTATCCTCTCTGCCAGCTCCTGCTGGTTTGCGAAGCGGTATATTTCCCCTGAGATATCTTCTCTGGATAATAAATCTGCCAGGTATTCGTAAACAAGATACTCATCGTAACGCCCCGCTTTAGTATTGACTACGATGAAGAATCTTCTCTTCGTTGTCTCTGGCTTATTTGTTTTATAAATCAATGCTCTGAACCCTTTTGCTGTGTCCTGACTCAGGCTCATGCCTTTTTAGATCCCTCTTTTTTGCTCCTCAAATTCGCCTGTTATTTTATCAGCTTTAAGGGAAAGCCTCTCCCATTCCTCAGTGAGCGAATCGACATCTTTCTTCAGCTTGCGATGTTTATCGATGTTATTAACCATGTGGGTGCTGTCCTCATAGTGAGCAGAGTTGGAGAATGTATCCTCAATTTCCTTCAACTCTGCCTCCAGTGTTGAGAGCATGGCTTCGGTTTTGCTGATTTTCTGCTGGATTGGAGACAGTATCCTGTAATATTTGTTTCTCAGTTCTCCTTCCACAGTCTTGCGCCGACGTAACCCCTCTTTACTGTTGTCCTTGCTCTCGGCTTTCCCTGCTGATTTCTGCTCTGCCCCGGGACTTCTTTCGGGTTGGTTTTCCTTCCAGTAGAGATAGCTGTCATAGTCTCCCTGGAATATCTGAATCTGGCCTTCTGCCACCACAATGATTTTATTTGCGATTTGGCGAATAAGAGTACGATCGTGGGTAATAAAACAGAGCGTACCTTGATAGGCTTCAAGTGCGTCGGTGAGCACTTCTCTCGAGGCGATGTCGAGGTGGTTGGTGGGTTCATCCATTAACAAGAAGTTCGTTGGCTGTAACAGTATCTTGGCTATTGCCAGCCGGCTCTTTTCGCCGCCAGACAACACGGATACTTTCTTCGCCACATCGTCGCCGCTGAAGAGGAAGCCACCCAGGATGTTGCGTAATCTTTGTTCTGTATCGTCAGGAGCAATACTGCGTAGCTCGGATAGCACACTGTTTTCAGGGGTGAGAAGTTCGAGTTGATGCTGGGCATAATATGCAGTGCTGATATTGTATCCTAATTTGCGCTGTCCCTTTTCGAAGGGAAGAACATTAGCCAGAATTTTTAACAGTGTTGTCTTCCCTGCGCCGTTATGCCCTAGCAGAGCTACCCTGTCTCCTCGGTGGAGTCCCAGGTTAAGGTCTTTATATACGATGCTGTTTCCATAGGCTTTAGCGACATGGGTGAGTTTAATAACTTCCTCTCCTCCTCTCTCAACACTGGGGAAAGAGAAGTGTATTTTCTTGCTTGCCCGGGGAACCTCCACTTTTTGTATCTTTTGCATCTGTTTTATTCGACTCTGGATCTGGGTTGCCCTGGTGGCCGTATAGCGAAAGCGCTCTATATATCGCATCTCTTGTTGTATCTTACGTTTCTGTCTCTTGGCAGTTGCCTCGCTGGTCTCAAGCTCTTTTTGTCGTGCCGTTATGAAGCTATCATAATTGCCACGGTGATGTATAATCCTGCCTGGTTCGATGGCAAGAACGCTGTCTACTACATTATTAAGGAAATCCCGGTCGTGGGAGATGACCATCACTGCTCCGTGGTAACTCTTAAGATAATTTTCAAACCAGATACAGGACTCCAGGTCAAGGTGATTTGTCGGTTCATCGAGCAATAACAGGTTGGGATTGAGCAAGAGCAGTTTGGCTAACTCGGCGCGCATCAGCCATCCTCCGCTGAATTCATTCAGTGGGCGTTTAAAATCAGGGGCGTTGAATCCTAATCCGGAGAGGATGATTTTCGCCTCATATTCAATGTTGTATCCACCGGCCGCTTCGAATCTATGCTGGAGGTCTCCCATTTCCTGGAGCAGCTTTGCCGATTTACTGGCATCTTTCTCCTCTGCCATCTCTTGATGGATAACTTCAAGGGCATGTTTCAGTCTCATAGCCCCTGTTGCGACATCTGTCACTGCATCAAGCAGGGAGCGAACAGAAGAGGGCATAATTTCCTGTTGCAGGCAACCGATACTGATGCCCTGTTGTTTACTTATCTGTCCTTCGTCAGGAGTCATGGTACCGCGGATTATTTCAAAAAGCGTGGTTTTCCCTGCACCGTTGGCCCCAATTACTGCCATGCGGTCTCTGACACCGATGTTGAAACTGATGCCACTAAACAACAGGTGGCCGCCGTATGATTTGGAGATATTAGAAATGCTGAGCATATGGTATTAATCAGTTGTTCACGGCGAATTTAGAAACCAACTGCCTGTCCATCTTTTCTTGGATCGGAAGCGCCACAATAACCTTCAGCTAATTTATATATAAGTTGTCCTCCCCCGAACCATGTAGGATCTGTTTTTAAGTGATTTATTTTATGCCCTCGCTGTTTCAGGTCCTCCAATACGTCTGGGCTGAAACCAGGCTCAAAAGCCACTTCTAAATTCTCGAAGACCCGCCAGCGGGGGGCGTCGCAAGCTGCCTGCGGATTCTGATGGTAATCAAAGATACGAACCATCATCTGCGAATGTCCTTGCGCCTGCATTGCTGCCCCCATCACCCCAAAACTCATCACGGGCTTGCCGTATTTGGTCACGAATGCAGGGATGATTGTGTGAAAAGGTCTCTTAGCTCCATCTACCTGGTTAGGATGTCCCTTCTCCAGACTAAAACAGGCAGCCCTGTTCTGCATACTTATTCCGGTGCCCGGCACTACGATTCCTGATCCAAAGCCCATGAAGTTGGACTGGATGAAGGAGACCATCATGCCATTGGCGTCGGCCGCGCTTAGATAAACTGTCCCACCGCGGCGGGGCACGCCGTATCCCGGGTTTCGGGCATGCTTGATATCAATCAGTTTGGCTCGCTG
>JAUVYX010000189.1 GCA_030602865.1 Dehalococcoidia bacterium
GGCATTACGATGACTAGATTATTTGGGGCAAAATCGGCCTTTTCAAATGATAGGGTCTCTATAACCTTCTCTACACTAATTACAGTATGTTAGATTATAGTTAAGATTTAGGCTAGTTACAAGTTTTTAAAAATAAGATGGCTAGCTAATAAAATATTCAGTCAAGAGACCATTCTAAAAAATGAAGATCTGTATGTTATCAATTGATTTCCTTCCCAACATAGGGGGAATCGCAGCACATGTATATGAGCTTTCAAAAGCACTGGTAAAGGAAGGTAATGATGTATTCGTGCTTACTGGTAAGAAAAATTTCAACGATAAGAGGTATGAGGAGATAGATGGCATAAAGGTTTACCGAACGTATTTCCCACGCGTAAGGCTGCTATGGATTCTCGTGTATGCTCTTCCAGTATGGCTTAAGCTTAGGTGGCTAATAAAAAATAAGGACATAGATATAATTCATCATCACAATATATTTGCTGATGCGCTCATAGCAAAATTCACATCGAAAGTATCAAAAGTACAAACGGAGCATTCCTCTAGCTTTCTTGAAGCGAGGGAAACAGGGAAGCATAAAAGACTGCATAGATGGTTATTAAGTAACACAGACTATGTTATCGGGCCCAGTCAAGAGCTAGTAGATGCTATTGTTGGAATTGGTGTTAATCGGGCTAATGTCTCTTTTATCCCAAATGGAGTAGACACAGAAAAATTTAACCCGAGGTTAAGGGGAGATGAGATAAAAGAAAAGCAAGGAATAAAATCTGACGAAAAGGTCATCTTGTGCCCCCGAAGACTTGCTCTCAAGAATGGTGTATATTATTTTGTAAAAGCAATTCCATGCATTATCGAAAGAAGCGGCAATGTGAAATGCTTAATCGTTGGTGACGGCCCTGAAATGGCTAAATTGAAAAGTCAGGTTTCTGAATTAGGAACCGCAGTCGCAGATAGTGCCATATTTGCAGGCAGGGTGCCAAATTCAGAGATGCCAAAATATTATGCTGCTTCGGATATTGTTGTTTTACCATCTCTAAGAGAAGCTACCAGCATTGCTGGGTTGGAAGCTATGGCAACCGGCAAGCCTCTAGTTGCCACAAATGTCGGTGGCATTCCCCAAATAATAGCCGATGGCAAGACAGGCATATTAGTTCCCCCCAGAAACCCAGAGGAATTAGCTTATGCTATAGTTTCTTTGCTGAATGATGATGAGAAACGAGCCAAAATGGGATTAAATGCTAGAAAGAGGACAGAGAGAGAGTTTTCTTGGCAGATTATAGCCAGGCAAACTCAGAATCTATACCAAAAGGCAACCCAATCCAGAGGAACAACTATTACTTAGGATGAAATAACTCACGGCTACTTATATATCTCTGAGCCATTAGTGGAATAGATTTTGTTCTTTCCAACGAATATCTCAGGGTATTCTGCTACTATTCTAGCAACAGTAATATTTGTATATCTCAGGAAAATGTAGCCATCAATTTTCTCGCCCTTATGATATTGAGAGATAAGAGAGCCCCTCGCCTGATATAGTGAAATCATGCCCTGGCTGTGCAATATACGCCCTCCCAGGCCATGTTGAGTGTATATTATTAACTCCTCTTTGCCGTACCTCTTTAGCCATTTAGCAGCATAATTTTCCTGGTCATGAACATATATATACTCATACTCCCGGCCTGCTGAATTTAGGGTTATTGATGCTGGATAGCCCAAAATCTGATACATTGTGCCCGTGGTGCACATAAAGTAGGGTATTAGCACCACAAGTATAAGCCAATGTGGTCTTGCTCTTAGCCATCTCGCCACCATTATACCGCCGATGATGAAAAACAGGGATAAGACAGCTAGCATCTGGAAGTATGCCCTCTCCATAGAATAGACCACCGAGATATAGGGGAGAGTAGCTGTGATTACTAATATAGCACTGCATACTAGTGCAAGCACGAGATACTCCGTCTCAAATTTCGTTTGTAGAAAATTCGGCTTGGTATCTCCTGATTTGGGAATAGCTACCATCCTCTTGTATCTGGCTACAGTGGTTAATACCCCAAAGGCTATAAAGGCGACGGTAAGCCAGGAAACAACGACCCGTATCTTCTGTGGAAGCGTGTATATGCCTTCGCCCACGGCGGTGGTGATTGTGGTTCCCTTGGCTTCCAGCAAGAACTCTTGGTTCAAGTTGACAAGTGTATGGTGTATAAAGCGTACACCGATATTGAAAGGCACTTCGCTTATCTGGCTGTACCAGAAGAAGAGCACTACAAAAAACAACGCTACAATATTTATCGTTATACCCTTTGTGCGGCGAGATTGAGAAATATTACTAGTATTAGCATCACTCCTAGGCATGACTCCTCTTGGTGGTGAATTTGAGGGTGCACCTCCTGTGATGGGATTTTCAGATGGAGTTGCCACTTTTCTCTCACGAAGCAGAATTCTGGGCATTATCTCCATTCCAATCCAGGTAAGGAGCAGCACAAAGAAGAATATATATGAAGTCGAGTAGTGTGACACAATAGAAGAGGTGGCAAAAATGATAAAGAGAATCCTCTTAGCAACTTCATTTATATCCTGATGGAATAAAGCCATTATTGCCAGGGCGAAAAAAAGGATAGCTATGTGTGTGGTACCACCACCAGCCCCTCCCCATAGAAAAAAAACCTGTGCCATAAAGAAAAAGGAGGCCAGAAAGGCATAGAAGCTGCCGATGTATTTTTTAGCGATAATATATACCACCAGGGGTGAGATGGAGAAAAGAAGGGGGTAGAGAATTTTAAATAAATACTCGGCATTCATGTTCATCAAAGATTGATATATTGCGGGGAGCAACGAGGCACTCAAACAAGCATCTAGTAGTCCCTTGCCAAGTAGGCTCCAGTGTTCCCCGTGGGATGTTAGCTGAAAGATGTAATACAATGCATGTATATCCGAACCTAAGATATGATTTGACCTCAGTAAGAGCATGAGTAAGAGTGAGATACCAATTAAATATATCAGGCTGGGGTATAGTCTTTGAGGGACTTGGTGGCGGTAAAACGAGATAAAGATAACATAGGCTGGAATTATGAAGAGCAAGAGCATTAAGAGCACATTATTGCCAGTCAAGTTCATAATACGCATGCCGACTATGCTTAGCAGAGGAAACAGTGAGGGCACGATTAAAAATGCCTTTTCCCTTGTAGTTAGCTTAAGATTAGTGAAGGAGAGGGTGAGATTCTTGTTCCTTGCGTAGGCAACGACTGCTAAAATAATGGTCGCGATACTAAAT
>JAUVYX010000200.1 GCA_030602865.1 Dehalococcoidia bacterium
CATTTGAGTTACATGGATGTGATGATAATTTCTGCTTGCTAAGTGCTTCATTCTATCGTAATATGTCCAATATCCTGTGTCGTAATTGGCAAGATGCGCTTTCAGAGAGATAATTCCCTTATTAAAAAGGTATATTGCATCTTGGTCATCAGTCCTTTCATAATATTCATAAATTCCTAGTAAGGCAAATATCATGCCATTCAAAACTCTGGGCTGTTTCCCTCCTTCATCAACATATTCCTCATACCACCATCCTTCACCTTCCTTAATACTTACACCTCCGTTTTTAGCCTCTATAAAAAACGATTGAAGTGAGGACTTTGCTATGTTGTAATATTTTCTGTCATTAGTAAGAGTATATGCCTTGCTCAGCACTTGTATTCCTTGACCTTGTGCCATACCAGATCTCCATGGTGCAGTCATATTATAAGATTCCCAATTAAATTGATACTCCCATACAGTATATCCATCGTGCCAATCTGCATTTTTAATCAGCCAGTCAGCACAATTTAAAAATAATTCCTTGGCCTCTTCATCACCAAGCTGATATAAATCCCAGTATTGAAAAGCCTTTTGAGAGATACTAACTGGATTTCGCTGTTTTCCTATTGGGTCTCCATAATCAGTAATAGGTATACCTTTATCATCAAGTATACTTGTGGTTACAGAAATACCTTTTATTTTTTGATAGCTAGAAGATATTGCAATTCTTAATAACCCCTCAGTATAATTTGCAGTCATAGTTGCAATAATAATTGCTACAACGAATATTATAATATGACTTTTATATTTAGCCAGCTTACAATCTCCTCTTTTAAACTAATAGCATATCGTAATTGTAATGATACAGTTTACTTGGAATAGCAATTTTCATAAAATTGGGTCCGGCTCCCACAACGCTGATTATTTTCATTGTTTAGACTCAGGTTTAGCCTTAATTACCTCCACTATTCTTTCCGCTGGTTTGCCGTCCCATAGTTCGGGACAACTTCCTCTCTTGCCCCTGCCATCGAGTATCTTGAAGAGCCAAGAGTAGTTCGTTCCCCTGCATCATGCTGCTACTTCAATGGAAGTGGCCTCAGTAGAAGGTCTGGGAATAACCATCTTTTCTATTCTCAATCCTTCAATATGAAGCTCTATGGCTTGCTTCATTCTTTGGGTTGTTTCTTCCACTGTGGAGCCAGTGGCAATACAACCAGGTAGGTCAGGACAATAAGCAGAGTGGTTATCTCCTGCCTTTTCAATAATTATGGTATATCTACGCATCTTTCTCTCCTTCTTTCAGGCCAGCTTGCTTTAAAACACTCTTTAAGGTGCCCTTAGCCACATCATCGTTCAAATGCCCGGCAATCGTAACTAAACCAGTCTTAAAAGAATGCTTATATTGTCTGTGATCGCCTTTAGTCCTCGCTAAATACCAGCCATCCTGGTTGATAAGTTTTATCACATCCCTTACATTCCAAATATTTCACCGAATTATAGCTCCTATTTGCTTGGCATCTCCACAGTCCTCTCGGCTGTCTTACTATAACAAATTAGCGTGTAGTTCATAATATCCCCTCGGCTGCTTTGCCCCTGTAGATTGGTGTTGCGTTTTTCTATTGCCCTGACCAGCGGGGCAATTTTCATAAAATTGGGCCTGGCTCCCACAACGCTGATTATTTTCATTGTTTAGATTTAGATTCAGATTTAATCGCCTGCGAAATATTTTCTATCTGCTTCCCGGTTAGTTCAGGATACATGGGGAGAGAGAACACCTCATCTTGAGCTTGTTCGCTTACAGGAAAGTCACCTTTCTTGTAACCCAGATGGTGGAATATTTCCTGTAAATGCAGAGACAATGGATAATATATTGCGGTGGCAATGCCCTGACTGGCGAGATGCTCTCGCAGCTTATTACGATTTATCCTGGTGCTATCGATTCGGACAGTATAGTAGTTGAAGATATGCCTGGTATAGGGGGCTACTTCAAGAAGCTCGATTCCTTCTATTGGCTGTAAATAATGCTGGTAAAGCATGGCTTTTTCACGGCGCCGGCTAATCCACTCATCAAGGTGAGCCAGTTTTACCTTGAGTATTGCTGCCTGAAGCCCATCAAGACGGCTGTTGAAACCGGGAATAAGATGATAATACTTCTGCTTACAACCGTGATTCCGCAGCAAGATAATTTTTCCAGCAGTGCTTTCGTCGTTCGTAACCACCATGCCAGCATCTCCATACGCTCCAAGCACCTTACTGGGAAAAAAACTTAGACAACCAGCGTCGCCTATGGTTCCGGACTGCTGCCAGTTGGCTTTATTCTTTGAGATTGCCACGCCTTCGGTTTGCGATGACGAAGAAGAGCTTCCGGATAACTGGCTGCAATAAAGCGCACCGAGAGATTGCGCACTGTCCTCAATAACTTTAAGCCCATATTGTTGAGCAAGCTTCATAATGGGTTCCATATCTGCCACGTGACCATAAAGATGGACAGGCAGGATAGCCTTTATCTTTGAAATGTCTCTGCCCCTGCTGGTTAATAGCGCTTCTATCTTCTCAGGGTCGATATTGCAGGTGATGGGGTCGATGTCCACAAAAACTGGCCTCGCACCACACTTGGCTATGGTTTCAGCGGTGGCAATAAAAGTAAATGGAGTGGTAATTACCTCGTCTCCAGGACCGATTCCACAAGCAAGAAGGGCAAGATGCAGGGCATCAGTTCCCGAGGCAACACCAATTGCATATTTCACATGAAGATACGAAGCCATTGCCTTTTCAAAGGCTTCAACCTCGGGTCCCAGGATGAAATGGCTGTTCTGAATAACCCGACTTATAGCCGGGTCTATCTCTCCCTTTATGGATTCATACTGTGCCTTCAGATCAACCAAGGGTATTTTCATCCGCCACTCCCAATAGACACTGCTGTCTCCTTAAGCTGAATGAATATATCCTCTAAAGATGGTTTTATCTGATAAAAATAATGCTTCTCAGGATTTTCCCGAGGATGATAATGCCAGCCAAGAAGATTATCACAGCCAAAGACTCGCTGTCCTTTACTAACCAGAGTATAACTCTGCCGTTGATTCTCATTATTGTAGTAAATCTCTATGAAGATCTCCTCTGCTATATTAATCCTCAGGCTATATTGAGTCAGTCTAAGATAACG
>JAUVYX010000210.1 GCA_030602865.1 Dehalococcoidia bacterium
GACATCCTGGTTAAAATCAGGGTAAAGGTAGAGGGGGAAAAACAAGAGGCTCAACCTGGAGTCATCGAGGTCAGCGACGCCAGCTTTGAAAGCGATGTACTGCAGAATAAACTGCCCGTGCTGGTAGATTTCTGGGCGCCATGGTGCACTCCCTGCCACCAGATCGCACCGCTGGTGGAGAAGCTAGCTGAGGAATACGCAGGACGCATCAGTTTTTATAAGTTGAATGTGGATGATAATCCACTAGCGGCGGGGAAGTTTCAGGTACAGAGCATCCCGTTGCTTCTTTTCTTCAAGGATGGCAAGGTAATTGAACAAAGCCGCGGAGTAGTCCTGGAGTCTGTGATACGCATGAAATTGGAACTGCTGTTGCAATAATGAGCGGGAGTGTTGAATCATATCCATGAGTAAGCAAACAAGAGGGATAGTCGTCTACCTGGCAATAGCCTTCGGACTGGCATGGCTGCTCTGGGAGATACTGTTGAGACTGGGCGGATTTGATGGAACATCGCTGTCCCAGCTTGCCATCATACCGGGAGCTTTTGCTCCTGCCGTCGCCGCTATAGTAGTACGAAAATGGGTCACAGGTGAAGGGTTCAGCGATGCAGGCCTGAGTCCTCGTTTGCGCCGGAACTGGAAATATTACCTGATTGGCCTGTTTCTGCCCTTTGTTGTTACTTCAGTCATAGTTGGACTGGCCATAATCACCGGAATAGGAAAGCCCAATCTTGAACTACAAAGCGTCATTGCTATGCTTGCCCCGGGAGCAGAGATAAACCCCTCACTGGTATCCTTGCTATGGATTCTGTTACCAATTCAACTTATATGGAGCGCTCTTCTGGCCACTCCCTTATTGTGGGGCGAGGAATTCGGCTGGAGAGGATACCTGCAACCACGATTATTTCCCGGACGCCCGTTGCTGGCAGCGGTGGTAACAGGGATTATCTGGGGTGTCTGGCACTATCCTCTCAATCTCAGGGGCTATAACTTCCCTGAACATCCCTTGCTGGGTCTGCTGGTTTTCCCTGTAAGTTGTATACTTATATCAATTATTTTTGGCTGGTTGATGACAAGGTCAACCAGTATCTGGACAGTCTGCCTGGCGCATTCCGCTACCAACGCCATCGGTGGTTCACTAACCTTACTGCTATTCATGGGAAAGGCTAATTTCCTGTTCACGGGTTACCTGGGATTGCTCTCATGGATTCCGCTGGGAGCTTTGGCCGCCTGGATTGTATTCACCGGTCGCCTCAAGGCAGTAGAAACAGATACAGAAGCTGCTTCCATTTCCCCCCGCTCTTAGATTGCCACGCTTCGCTCTCAAAGACTAAATAAGATTTTATTCCTGCCATCCCTCATCCTCGTCATTGCGAGGCAACTTTGTTGCCGCGGCAATCTGGGTGGTGAGTCGAGAGGGACATGTTTTGCTCCCCCAAATACCCCCCATCCTCACAATGACAAACAGAGGGTGTCATCCCTGCGAAACCTGTCCCTGTGAAAACAGGGAGCAGGAATCTACCTGATGGCTGGATTGTGTGGTGCCATAAACTACGAGCTATGAACCATGAACTATCAGTTAGCCGTTTGCTGTACCCTTAACAGGGGCTTGATGCCACCCGCCTCCAGTATATGAAAGGCATAGTCCGATATCTGTTCACCCTGGCACTTTTCACCACTACTGATATTCTCAATTACCCCTTTCTCCAGGTCCACCATTAGCTCATCACCTTCAGCGACCAATTTTACAACGCCCGGACAGACTATCAGTGGCAATCCAAGATTAATGCAGTTACGATAAAAGATACGGGCAAATGACTCAGCAACAAGTAACCGTACCCCTGCTGCCTGCAGGGTAATGGCGGCATGTTCCCTGCTGGAACCACAGCCAAAGTTTGTGCCGGCGACCACAATCCCACCCGAAGTGAAACGCTTGACAAAGGTGGGGTCTGCTCCTTCGAGGGTATGCTTCGCCAGGTCTTCAGCATCTGTCAGTTCCAGATAGCGTCCGGGATATATCTGATCAGTATCTATATTATTGCCAAATTTGTAGGCTCTTCCTCGAATTATTTTTTCCATGCTCAAACCTTCCTTCACTCAATAATATAAGCCGTGGGATCTACCAGCTTGCCCATCAAGGCCGAGGCCGCTGCTGTAGCAGGTGAGGCGGAATATATCCTGGCTCCAGTGCTTCCCATGCGCCCAAGGAAATTACGACTGCTGGTGCTTACACATACCTCTCCTGCCGCCATCACTCCAGCATGAACACCTGCACACGGTCCACAGCCCGGGGTAGCAAAGGTAGCTCCGGCAGATATCAGCGCCTCCATATAACCTGCCTTTATACAGCGCATCAAAACATCGGCTGAGCCGGGCATGACCACCATCCGACAATTCGCAGCTATTTTCTTTCCTTTGAGAATACGCGCCGCCATCTCGATATCCTCTAATCTCCCCCCGGTACAGGTGCCAATAAACACCTGGTTCACTGGCACTCCGGCTACCTCGCTGACCGGTACAACATCATCCACACTGTGAGGTACTGCCACCATCGGAGTTAATTCCCCAACATCAAAATTATGCCCGGCGCTATAATGATAATCTGAATCGGTATCATAAACGGTAAAATCCCTGTCGCTATGCGCCTGCACGTATTTCAAAACTTTATTATCCGGTCGGATATAAGTCGCCTTGGCGCCCATTTCTACAGCCATGTTGCAGATAACCATGCGGCCGGCGACAGAAAGTTCAGCCACGGTAGAGCCAGTATATTCGATGGCCTTGTAGACCGCAGCATCCTGCTTCAATGAGCCGATGATATGTAATATCACATCTTTTGCCATCACGCCCGGGCGTAAATGGCCATCGATAGTAATCTTAATAACCTCGGGCACGCGAAACCACAATTCACCGGTGAGCATAATAGTAGCCATATCAGTCGCACCAACGCCGGTGCTAAAGGCACCAAAGGCGCCATGGGTGGTAGTATGAGAATCTGTAGCCACCAGTATCATCCCCGGCCATACTATTCCC
>JAUVYX010000130.1 GCA_030602865.1 Dehalococcoidia bacterium
ATTAAGGCCAACTCTAACTCGCGAGTTCTTTGGGAAAAAACACTATGGAACGATCTTTGGAATGGTAATAGGCATAAGCTGTATCGGAAACGTTATTGGCCCTCTTGCTACCGGTATTGTCTATGATATATGGGGGAATTATCACCATATATGGCTGATTTTCTCAGGAGTCGCCCTTACGTCGTTCGCTTCAATCTGGACAATTTCAGTACGACGGTAAACACGGGCAGAATCTCATTACTGGAGTCCTCTTCCAGATAAGCCCGCCTTAAATCATCAACCCCCAACACGGCTCAGTATAATAATTACTTCTCCATCGCCTGATATTTGGTGCTACAATGGATTATATTAGATGCCTGTACAGCAGGCTGAAATAAAAAGCGAAAGGAGATAACCTGCATGGCCATTGATGTTAAGAGAGAGGTACAACAAGAGGAACAAGCCCTCATTCAAGTCAGAAGAGAACTACACTGCATTCCAGGGATAAGATTTGATGTTGAAGAGACTTCCGACTACGTTGCCGAAAAGTTACGCAGTTTTGGGCTGGAAGTGCAAACAGGTGTCGGAAAAACAGGCGTGGTCGGCCTGTTGCGAGGTAAACAGGCAGGCAAGACAATCATGTATCGCAGTGATATGGACGCCTTGCCAATCAAAGAGCAGAACGAGGTGGATTATGTCTCTCGGAATGAGGGGAAAATGCACGCCTGTGGCCACGACGGACATATCAGTATCGCACTACACATAGCCAAAATACTGGCACAACATAAAGATGAACTAAAGGGAACTATTAAGTTCGTCTTCCAGCCAGCGGAGGAGGGAGCAGGTGGCGCTGAGCTTATGGTCTCTGAAGGTGTTCTAGAGAACCCAACCGTAGACGCAGCAGTCGGTTTGCACATCTGGAACTACCTTCCCATAGGAAAAGTGGCCCTTAGGCCCGGTCCCCTGATGGGAAGCACCGACATGTTTACCATAACAATAAAAGGAACGAGCGCACACGGCGCAGTGCCACAGGATGGCATCGACACTATACTGGCCAGCAGCCATATTGTAACCGCCCTCCAGTCCATCGTAAGTCGTGAGATTTCCCCATTCACTCCTGCAGTCATTACCATAGGCACCATCAATGGAGGGGACGCCTTTAACATCATTGCGGATAAAGTGGAAATGTCAGGTACGGTGAGGACCCTTGACCCAGAAATCCGCAAGTTCATACCAAAGAGGATGGAGGAGATAATCAAAGGGATATGTGACGGACTAAGGGCTGACTATGCGTTCAATTACATCCACCGCCACCCGGTGGTGGTAAACGACGAAGCAATGACTGCACTGGTCACGGAGGTGGCTAAAGAAGTAGTGGGAGAGGAGAACGTTATCATCGCAGAACAAACCATGGTAGGAGAGGACATGTCATTCTATCTGCAACGAGTGCCAGGCTGCTTCTTCTTCCTGGGAGGAGCTAATAAGGCAAAGGGGCTTGACTATCCTCACCACAACCCACATTTTAACTTTGATGAGTCCTGTCTCCAATCAGGCACAGAAATCGGCATCAAGGCCCTGTTAAAATATCTGTCTGAGCATTAGCAGAGAAAAAACATAGTAGATTATGTATGATTATCGGTACATCATGTCCATGATACATAGCTAAAGGAGGGTATTTGAAATGGCGAAAATGACAAAAAGACAAAGAATAAAAGCAGCAATAGCCGGCGAAAAGGTTGACCGCATGCCAGTGGCGTTCTGGCGGCACTGGCCAATTGATGACCAGGAAGCAGAGTCGCTGGCGAGGGTAGCACTCGATTTCTACACCAGGTACGATTTCGATTTCATTAAAATTCCAGCTTCATCAACCTATTGCGTCGATGATTATGGACTGAAACATGAATTTCACGGCAAATTAATCGGGGAACGTGAGTTCCTGGAAGCACCAATAAAGAAGCCCTCTGATTGGGACCAGATTAAACCGCTGGACATACACAAGGGGACCTATGGGAAGCAACTGGAATGTTTGCGCCTTGTAATTGCAAAGAAGGACCCTGATATTCCGGTCATCCATACCATGTTCAACCCCCTTGCCCTGGCAACCCGCCTCTCCGGCGATGAGGCATGCTTTGTAGAGCTACGTCGCAATCCCAAACGGATGGAAAGAGTGCTCGCTGCACTGACAGAAACCTGCCAAAGCTTTGCACGTACGGTCATTGAGACAGGTGCCGACGGTCTATTCTTGTCAACCGGAGCCGCCAGCTACGAGATAATGAGCGAAGAAGAATATCATCATTTCGGCCGACCATATGACCTGGAGGTGTTGAAGGCCGCGGAGAAAGGATGGTTCAACATGTTGCACATCCACGGAAAATATCCCATGTTCGCCCAACTGGCTGATTACCCTGTACAGGTGATGAACTGGCATGACAGAACAGCAGGACCCAGCCTTACAGAGGCCAGCAAGATGTTCTCCGGGGCGTTGGCAGGCGGGATAGACCAGTTCGGTGTATTGCAGTGTGGCACAGGAACTGAAGTTGAAGCACAGGTACATGATGCTATCAAACAAATGAATGGCCGTAGCTTGATTGTCGCCGCCGGCTGCACCTTCCCTGTCACGGTGGCCGATGGCAACCTTCTCGCTGCCCGACATGCAGTAGACACTGCCCCTGAATCGTAGTCCCTTACTAAAGACACTTGATAATAGCAACGGCTATCCTGTACTGGACAGCCGTTGCTCAAACCATTCAGCCATCACTGTAGTCCAGTAACCTGAAACAGGACAACAGCTTAATGCCATGTAATTCTATTTCAGCTCAGAGAGTAGTTGCCGCAAACCTTCACCATTTTGTTTACACCACTGATGAACAGCTACAACATCCCAACCGATACAGAAGTGACTCACCCCCATCTCTATATATTCTTTTGCAGCCTCAAAACTGCCCAATTCCACCCTGGGATGTATCCCCTTCTTCAGCGCCTTCTCTATCATGTCGCGCTGCGCCCTATCGACTTCAGGTAGCATTCCCCCAGCCATATCAAAACCTTTCCCGAGTGTAATTGAATAGTCTCCGGGACCAAACTGCAGCATATCAACCCCTTCTACTTCCAGTATCTCATCAAGATTATCCATAGCTGCCTTCTTTTCTATCATGAAGGCACAGACCGTTTCGCGTTGAGCCTGCACCCATGCAGCACTGCCACCCTCCAGGACGTAGCCAACACTACGACTGAGACGGGCGCCATGAATTCCTCTGTCTTCGGGGGTTCCTGCTCTTACTGCACGAATACACTGTCTTACCTCTTCTGCAGAACGACAGTCGGTAAATAACATGTTCTGGATACCTGCTGCCAGTGACCTACCCGTGATAAATATCTTTGGCTCCCATTCCACCTTCATCATCGAAGACATCGGAGGAAACAATTCAACAGTTCGAGCGAAATTTGCCAAATCCTTAAGATTCCAATCCGCATATTCACCAACAAGTTCAATGTAATCAAAAGCCCCTGAATTACAGATTACCTCTGTAATCACAGGTGAAACACTAACCTGATGTACCCCTATTGTTGGCTTACCAGCATTCAAAAGTTCCCTGAGGTTGTTCTTTTTCACCTTTATATCTCCTTTCTCTAAACCGAAGTGCGATACAGACAGGATTGACAAGCAGTACTAAGAGCTCAGCAGCTTCCGCATCTTTTCGCCATTTCCTTTACACCATTCATGAATCATCCTTAAATCAAAACCTATGTTGAAGTGACGAACTCCCATGTCGATAAACTCCTGGGCACTGTCGAGGGCAACCAGCTCAACCCTGGGATGAACCCCTTTCTTTAGTGCTTTCTCGATCAGGTCACGTTGCACCCTTTGAACCTCAGGGCTTCTCGCTGTTCCAGGCTTGCCAATACTCACAGAATAGTCGGTGGGGCCGAATTGAATCATATCTACCCCTTTGACATCCAGTATCTCGTCAATCTGCTCCACTGCGCTGCCCTTTTCAATCATGAAGGCACAAACAACATCTCTCTGAGCTTGCACCCAGGCAGCGCTACCACCCTCCAATATATAGCCAACACTGCGACGACTGGCAGCTCCATGTACACCACCATCTTCAGGAGTCTCAGGCAGTACCATACGGA
>JAUVYX010000137.1 GCA_030602865.1 Dehalococcoidia bacterium
CGGTGTTGCTGCACCTTGCAGAGCAATAGAGGCTGATGAGGCAAAGATGGAAGAGTATACTAATAGGGGGAATACTATAGCAGTAGTATCAGATTGTACCAGGGTGCTTGGGTTAGGCGATATAGGCCCCAAGGCTGGCTATCCAGTAATGGAAGGGAAATGCCTGATATTTAAGTATTTGGGTGGGGTGGATGCTGTTCCTATCTGCCTCGCTACCAAGGATCCGGACGAAATTGTTCAAACAGTTAAGATGCTGGAGCCGTCGTTTGCAGGTATTAATCTGGAGGACTTCTCCTATCCAAAATGTTTTGGGATACTTGACCGGCTGAGAAATGAGATGAATATTCCAGTCTTTCATGATGATGTACAGGGGACAGCGACTGTTGAGCTTGCTGGTTTGATAAACGCCTTGAAAATAGTTGGGAAGAAAATAGAAGACTGTAAAATAGTTTTTAATGGTATGGGAGCCGCCAATACAGGTATATCAAGGCTCGTTATTGCTTATGGAGCCAAAGCAGAGAAGATTATCGTAGTTGATAGTAAGGGAATACTGCATAAAGGTAGAAAAGATCTAGAAGAAAAGAAGGAAGCATATGCCTATAAGTGGGGGATGTGCCAGACTACCAATGTTGAACAGAAAACTGGTGATTTGGGAGTGGCCTTGAAAGGCGCTGATATACTGATTTCTTGTTCGAAATCTGGCCCAGGGATAATCTTTCCTGAGCAAATAAAAGGTATGGCAAAAGAAGCAATAGTTTTCCCCAGTGCTAACCCTATTCCTGAGATCTGGCCATGGGAAGCAAAGGAAGCAGGAGCCAGGATTGTAGGTACTGGTCGTTCGGACTTCCCTAATCAGGTAAACAATTCGATGGGTTTTCCTGCTATCTTCAGAGGCGTACTCGATGTAAAAGCAAATACTATAACTGATGAGATGTGTATCGCCGCTGCTGAGTCCCTTGCTCAATATGCTGAAGAGAGAGGAATAAGCGAAGATAATATTATAGCCAAGATGGATGAACCTGAGGCCTTTATCCGTGAGGCAGTAGCCGTTGGAATGAAAGCTCAAGAGCAAGGCGTTGCCGCTGTGAAAATTAGTGCTGAAGAGCTTCGTAAAAAGGCCAAGACAATTATCGATAGTGCCCAGGGGCAAGCTAAAGCCTTGGTGGATGATGGCTTTATTGCTCCTGCTGTAACCTAGAACAAACCCACTAGTTTGATTCAAGGAGGAGTATATGTAAATGGCCAGGTTATTTGAATACGAGGGGAAAGAATATCTTAAGCAAGTTGGTATTGCAATACCGCAAGGAGAGGTTGTCTCTACGGCCAAGGAGGCGCGGGAAGTCGCTGCTAAACTGGGAAAGCCTGTTGTGGTAAAAGCACAGGTCTGGGTTGGAGGCAGAGGGAAGGCGGGTGGTATAAAGCTTGCTGATACACCAGAAGAAGCAGAAAAAGCAGCTAGTACCATTCTCGGTATGGAAATAAAAGGTTTTCCTGTACGCAAGGTACTGGTAGAGGAAAAACTAGACATTGATAAGGAGTATTATGCTGGGGTTGTTCCTGATGGTTCATGGACCAGCAGGTGCCCTGTGCTTATGTTTAGTACTGAAGGGGGGATGGATATAGAATCGGTCCCGGAAGATAAAATATTCCGTATTAAAATTGATTACCTTAAGGGCTTCCCTTTCTATGATGCTTTGGACCTGGCAAGCAGTGCCGGTGTTTCAAACGAATTACTAAGGGGTATGGCAGGAGCCATTTCTAATATAGTGGAAGCTTTCAAAAAATGTGATTGTAGTATTCTTGAGGTAAATCCATTAATTGTAACCAAGGGAGGCAAGGTCATAGCTGGTGATTGCCGCATGGGAGTTGATGATAGTGCGAGTTATCGCCATCCAGAAATGAAGATTGATATTCCTAGAGAATTTCCCTGGGAACCTAGTGAGTTTGATATTGTTGGGTGGGGGATTGAAGAGACAGACTTACGTGGTTCAGGATTTGTCATGAAAATGACGCTGGATGAAAGTAGTACTGGATATATTGGCTTTCATGCTATTGGTGGGGGAGCAGCTATGATAGGCATAGATGCACTCAGTCATGTTGGCCTCAAGGCAGCAAATTTTGCTGACACCAGTGGCAATCCAGTAGGTTCTAAGGTCTACCGAGTAGCCAAGACAATCTTTGCTCAACCTAACATAGAAGGCTACCTTTTAGCAGGATTCATGATCTCAAATCAGGAACAATGGCACCATGCTCATGCCTTGGTTAAAGTGTTGAGAGAAGAACTTCCTAAACGACCTGGATTTCCTTGTGTGCTTCTTTTGGCTGGCAACAAAGAAGAAGAGTCGCAGAAGATATTGAAAGAAGGCCTTGAAGGTTTGCCTGGACGCATTGAAATTTATGGAAGAGAGCATGTTGAGGATAGCGATTTCATTGGGAACAGGATGGTGGCATTGGTAGAAGAATACCGCAAAGAGAAAGGAAGCTAAGGGAGGTTCTGTATCATGGAATTTGAAGAGAGAACAATAAAAATATTTATTGATACGAGCAAGTGCCCTGATTGTGAGAGTAAAGCTTGCATAGAGGCCTGTAAAGTCTATAGCCGAGGTATCCTGCAATTGGTAGATGGGAAACCATCTGTAAGCCATCTTGACTCTGAGGAGATAAAAAGGAAAGGTACGGAATGTTTGGCTTGTGAATATCAGTGCCAGAAGAATGGTAATAATGCTATCCGTATTGAGGTTCCTATTAAAGGCCTCAGTGAATATATGGCGAAACGCAATCTCAAATAAGGGGAAGAAATGGCTATACTAATAGATAAAAACACAAAGGTGATTGTTCAGGGGATAACAGGGAGAGAGGGCTCTCTTCGATCTAAGTACATGAAAGAGTATGGTACCAAAGTTGTCGCGGGTACCTCTCCTGGACGGGGAGGGCAGGTAGTTAATGGAATTCCTGTTTACAATACTGTTAAAGAAGCTGTTAGAGATCATGGCTCTATCGATATGAGTGTTACGTTTATCCCAGGCCCTGGGGTTAAAATGGCCACTTTGGAAGCCATCGACGCTGGTGTCAAGACTATAGTTGGACCTGTTGAACGAGTACCCCTACATGACATTATGGAGATGCTAGCCGTGGCTAAAAAGGCAGGGGTAACCATCGTTGGACCAGGGTCTATAGGCGTTATAACTCCTGGACAGGCTGTTGCAGGTTGGTTAGGCGGTAATGTTGAGTGGGCAAATGAATTGTTTAAACCTGGTCAGATAGGAGTACTATCACGGAGTGGTGGAGAATCGGGAACAATACCCTGGGTTCTTCAAAATGGCGGATTTGGAGTAAGTACAGCTATCCATACTGGCACAGAGCCTATTCTGGGAATGTCCTTTGCAGATTTTCTGATTCGCTTTGAAGAGGACGAGCAGACTTTAGCCGTTGCTGCCTTTGGAGAGATCGGTGGTAGTCAGGAGGAAGAGGCAGCAGAAGTTATCAAGTCTGGTAGGGTAACTAAACCATTTGTTATCTATATCGCTGGTGCGGCAGCACCTGAGGGACAGCGTTTCTCTCATGCATCAGCTATCGTAGAGAAGGGACGTGGTTCAGTAAAAGGGAAGGTGAAAGCACTTGAAGAAGCCGGAGCCTATCCAGTAGATACACCTAAAAATATTGTTCCTACACTTAAGAGACTGTTGAATAGATAGCATAGGAGGTGTGGCGTATGTAGAGTGGGCCCCCTTTCGATGTTATTGAAATAGTTCCAAAATAAAAATTATATAAGGAGGAAAAATGCCAGTTCTACGTTCTGTATTTTATGTTCCAGGAAACAAAGAGGAGATGATTGCCAAAATACCCAGAATAGCTGCTGATGTCATTACATTTGACCTTGAAGATTCGGTACCGCCTGCTGAAAAGGAAAAAGCTCGTGAGTTGACCCATAAGAATCTT
>JAUVYX010000103.1 GCA_030602865.1 Dehalococcoidia bacterium
TCGGCGTATTTCGTTTAATTCCTGGCAGCGGGTTCCCTGTGGCGATGTCCTGGCGATAAAAGAAGCAATAATGAACTATGGCCCTGTTGATGCTGCAGTCTGGGCGGGAGGAGCATTCTCTTCATATGATGATGGCATCTATCAGGACTCAAGGACAGTATGTTGGGCGGACCCCTGTTACTATACCCCAACTAATCATGCTATTTCCCTGGTAGGCTGGGATGACAATGGCGACCCGGAGACAAGCGGTTACTGGATACTACGTAATAGTTGGGGTTCCGGTTGGGGAGAGGAGGGCTACATGCGGATAGGCTATCACTCGGCATTGGTATCCTGTGAGGTTTGTCGTTTGAGCTATGCAGTGACATCGGTGGGAGGAGAAGCCTTTCCAGTTGGTGGATTTGACGTAATACTTCAGTACATCATTCCGGGCATTGCTATTATGGCTGTAGTGTATCTGAGGCTTCGCGATGTGGCATAGATATATTACAACTTAAAAACCCCAGTAATAAACCGAGTGTCCTAGTCACTGGCTAAGGAAGCTGTCTTTTGTTTGTCCCTCGCAGCCGAGTAGCCTTTAGGGCAGGTGGAATAGTATAGCTCTACATATCTATGTATATAATAGGGAGGAGAATCGGGATACTGTGCGGGTTTTATAGAATTTGCTTATGAGATTGCTCTACAGTGGAGGACAACATGGAATATGGATATGAAATCAACCAGTTAGCCAAGGAGGAATCGTGGCGGATGTTTCGCATAATTGGTGAACTGGTGGAAGGGTTCGACAAACTCTCTGGAGTGGAGCCGGCCGTGACTATCTATGGTTCAGCCAGGCTCAGTCCTGAGGAAGAGCTTTATACGCAGACAGTGGATATAGCATATCGACTTGGGGGGAAGGGCTTCTCCATCATAACTGGTGGAGGCCCGGGCGTTATGGAGGCGGCCAACAAGGGTGCACGTGAAGCGGGTGCTGCCTCTATTGGATTGAATATAGAGCTACCGGAAGAACAGGAACCTAATATTTATGCCACCAAATCTATCACATTTAATCACTTTTTTGCTCGCAAGGTCATGCTAGTTAAGTACGCTACTGCCTTTATTATCATACCGGGTGGACTGGGGACGTTAGACGAGCTGACAGAAGTGCTGACTCTTATGCAAACACATAAGATGAAGCCCTTTCCGGTGATATTGTTCAACAGCAACTATTGGCAAGGCTTTTTGGATTGGTTGCATGGCTCTGTCCTCAGTCGAGGATTTATTTCTGAGAAAGAGCTGGACATGCTCACGATATGCGATGAAGTTGAGCTTGTGGTTGAGACGGTGCAACGCTGGCATCATGGGCAGGAGATAATAGGACGAAAAGCCCTGGCAAGGTAAGCCGAAAGGGGAGTTCTCCATCAGTTGAGGACGAACTCATCCTGATGCTCAGGAATAGAAATTTGCCAACCGGTTTTTTCTTTCAGGTGAGTGGCGAAGTGTCGGGCGGATTCTGCTTCGCCATGCACGACAAATAACTGTCTTGGTGGCTTCTGAAGTGATGACAGCCATCTGACAAGCTCATCTCTGTCAGCGTGGGCTGAGAAGCCATGTATCTGGGCTACTCTGGCCTGGACACGGTGCTGCTGTCCCAGTATACGGACCTTTCGGGCTCCGTCGACTATCTGTCTCCCCAGAGTGCCTGCTGCCTGATAACCAATGAAGAGGATAGTGTTTTCTTTCCTGTGGATGTTCTCCACAAGGTGGTATTTTATCCTGCCCCCTGTACACATACCGGAACCAGCGATTATTATGGCACTGCCTTTAATATAATTTATGGCCTTGGACTGGTCCACTGTCCTGACCATGTTCAGGCCAGGCCAGTCGAAAGGTGATTTTCTCTGCCGTATGAGTTCCATCATTTTCTGGTCGAATAGCTCAGGATGGTGTTCGAATACCTCTGTGATGTTTATGGCCATTGGGCTGTCAACAAAGACGACCAGGTGTGGTATACGGTCCGCTACCAGCAATTCATTAAGGTAATAGAGTATTTCCTGTGACCTTTCCAGGGCAAAGCTCGGGATTACTATGTTGCCTCCTGCTTTCACAGTCGAGTTTATTACCTCAGCAAGGTCTTCTATGATGGTATCCTGTCTGTCATGTGCCCTGTTTCCATAAGTGGATTCCACCAGGACATAATCTGCTTCTGTGAAAAAGGTTGGGTCCTGTAGAATAGGTTTGTTGCAACGGCCAATATCGCCAGAAAAGAGCAGACTCCGTTTATCTCCATTCTGATTTACCGTGACTTTTATCATGGCTGAACCAAGCACGTGCCCAGCATCGTAGAAGGTAGCGCTGATATCATTAGCTATTTGAACAGGCTCTTTATAGTTGACATCTGATAGCAACGGGAAACAGTTCTGGGCATCCCTTATGGTATACAGGGGTATCTCTGGATGAAGACCTTTCCTCCCCTCACGTTGGTGTCTTTTCTTCTTGAATTCTGCATCTTCCTGTTGTATTTTTGCTGAGTCCATGAGTATGATTTTGGCGATTTCAGCGGTAGCAGCAGTGCAGTAGATCTTCCCGTGGAATCCTTCGTTTACCAGCCTGGGCAATAGACCGCAGTGGTCCAGATGGGCATGAGTCAGCAATACGGCGTCGAGCTTGCTGGGATCGAAGAAAAAGGGCGCCCAGTTTCTGTCTTTCAGGTTTCTTTCCTGGTACAGTCCACAATCCACCAGGAAACTGGAGCCGTTGACCTCAACAAGATACTGTGAACCGGTGACATTCTGAGCCGCACCCAGGAAAGTTAACTTGATATGCATGCTTACCTCCTATCTGTCGTTTTAAGGAACTATCGCTTTTTTACTGAACTGATTATGAATTGTAACATAGCCTAGTGACCATAGAGTTGCTATACTAGCGACACTTCGCATATTCAGGAGGTATTGGATATGGCCAGGCTGATACGTGTTGAGATGCCCTATGGAGAGGAGATGGTCTCCTTCTCTGTGCCAGAGGCGAATTTGAAAGGGATTTATACTCCGCATCAAATTTCACCGGTAGCAGATGCCGCTGCCGAGATCAGACGAGCGTTATCAAATCCTGTCGCTACAACAACCCTGACTGAGTTGGCTAGGGGCGCAAAGCGCATTGTCATAGTGGCTGACGATATTACTCGTCCTACTCCAACAGATGTCATCCTTCCAGAAATCCTTAATGCAATTAGTGCTGCTGGCGTGCCTGACGATGCGGTTCAGTTGCTTATTGCCCTTGGCACACATCGTAGTATGACTGCCCAGGAAATAGACACAAAATATGGCAGTGCGGTCACCAGCCGTATACAGGTAATAAATCACGATGCTTTTGACCCGAAGGCGCTGGTGCGAATGGGAACTACGCAGGCAGGTATTCCAGTGATGCTAAACCGTCTGGTCGTAGGTGCTGACCTGGTGTTGGGTATAGGTACAATAGTGCCACACCATATTCCGGGTTTTTCCGGCGGGGCCAAGATTATCCAACCAGGGATATGTGGAGTACAGACAACAGGAGAGGTCCATTTGCTCTCTGTACGCAGTTGTGATCTCAGTATGCTGGGCATAGTGGAGAACACAGTTCGGCATGAGATGGAGGCAATCGCTGAAAGGGCAGGTTTGCGTGCCATTCTGAATACTGTACTGGATGCCGAGGGAAGAGTGGTGAAGGCTGTCTTTGGAGATTCCAGAGCTGCTTTTCGAGAAGGCGTTGAGTTATCACGCCGTGTGTATGGTGTGTCTGTCGCTAATAAGGCTGATATTGTTGTTACTGGCTCGCATCCCTGTGATATTGAATTCTGGCAGGCACATAAATGTCTCTATGCGGCGGAGCATTGCGTGAATGATGGTGGAACTATAATAGTGGTAACTCCCTGTCCTGAAGGTTTTGCCGTGACGCATCCTGAGATGGTTCAGTTTGCTGGACGCAGTATGGGGGAGATAGATGCTATGGTGCGGTCTGGAGAGATCAAAGATTCAGTTGCTGGGGCCCTGGCAATGGCATGGGCGAATACACGACGGCGTGCCAGGATATCTCTGGTCTCTGGCGGCATCAGCGATGATGACGCAAGAGCGGTGAAATTCACTCCGTTTGCCACTGTCGATAAGGCGCTTGAAGATGCCTTTGTGCGCCATGGGCAGGAGGCCTCGGTTTGCGTGCTCCCCTACGCGCCTGATACCCTGCCATTGCTAAGCTGAGATAGCGTTACCACTCACGATAAACCTTTTTCTCCGTTGTTTCTTTTGTTATGCAGGGACGACGAATGTTGCTGCCTTGGGCACGACCTCTATAGTCAGTGGAGTTTCTCCTATAATATCTCCATCTGCCTGTACTATCAGTGGCTTTTCAGTTGCCACGGTGATACGTTTCCCCTGTCCGATAAGCTGGAAGCTTTTCTTTCGCTTCCTGATGAGAATGTCCAGCACGACATTGACTATTTCCCTGATTGAGGTTTCTCGAACGATGCCTACTTCCAGCACTCCGTCGTCAAACTTGCTGTCCGATACGGTGTATTGTGATCTGCCCAGTACTCCCGAATTGGCCACAAATAACTCTGCTGCTTTTACCTGTTGCCGCCTCCCATCTATTGCAACGGAGAATGTATTTTGAGTCGTTTTCGGCAGGTGTAGCA
>JAUVYX010000215.1 GCA_030602865.1 Dehalococcoidia bacterium
CCCCCTAAGTTGTCAGTCATGGAACCGTCGAATCTATGTAACCCCGAGTAATCACTATCACATCCCAGGAGATAAACCTCCTTAAATCCCATGTAATATGCCAGTTGTAAACACATATCTATTATAACCGTACTACCCTCATAATGTCCCTTTGATATATCCCTGGAAAAACAATAAAGCCCATTAGAATCCTGTATCCAGCCGAGCTGCCGGACTACAATCGGCTTGTTTTTTTCGAATTTCCGGAAAAATCTTAAATTCGACAGGTATTCCCTGCCGGCAAAGCTACCTAAAAATAATGTGGCATCAACTCCCAGTATGCCTTTGAAGTGGTTTCGCCACACATGGCGGTCACCTGTGGCATAGTAATCGCAGGTAATGCCGAATTTAGTTAGCCCGGTGTATAAGGTGTTGACGCCAAAGACTATCTCGTCCTTTATCAGGCTGAGATTTGTCTGATTTAGAGAGGGACCGGTGCCTATTATGAAACACCTCTGACCCTTATGAATGCCCTTGAATTTCTTAAGTTTAGAGCTGTGACGTCTGTATTTATAATTAAGATACATCCTGGGACCAAAATTAATACAACGGATGAAGGCCAGCCAAAGGCTACGGATTATCTTGTTTTCCTTTAGAGTCGGTGGAACATATTTCACAATCTTTTCTAACATTGAGCTACCACGAACCTATATTTAACTTGTCACTACAAGCTACGGCTGGATACCTTCCCCAAACACTAGTGTTGTACACGTCTCAAGGATAGGGATGGTATAGTGTTCATAAGACCCGTAAAGACCAGCGCGTTTGCTGTCGAACGTGATCCAATTCTTCCTCTGCAATGCCCATCATGGCAGCGATTTTCCTCTTTCTTTCTCGATGGGAGAAATTGATTCTATCCCATTCGTAAGCACGCAGGATAGCTAGATCCTGAGGGGTAAACTCATTAGTCTTGATTTTGCCGTATGACCAGTCAACGTGTGAGTCCCCTATGAGGTAACCTCCTTCTCGAGCTATAGCTTCCAACTTAGTTCCGGGTAGCGGATTTGCGATGAATATCTTTATATAGTCTACATTAATCGTCTCAGCAAATTGAAGTGTTTGCCTGATCTCCTCCCAAGTTTCGCCAGGAAAACCGACCACAAAATTTGCTGCCACATCAATGCCTAGTGCCTGGGCTTTCTCTACTATTTCTACAGCTTGCTCTAGCTTTACTGGTTTATGAATGATCTCCTTTAGTACCCGTGGTACCCCTGACTCTATTGCCACGTCAATGTACTGGCAACCGCTTTCTTTCATAATCTCGAGAAGCTCTTCATCCAGCAAGAATATAGGGACAGCGATGGCGTTCCACTTTACTGACAACCGCCGCTGGATTATCCCATCGAAAATGGCCTTTGCTCGTTTTCGGCTGATGAAGAAGTTATCATCATCGAAGATTACAGCCTTGATATCATATGTATCCTTAAGCCACTCCATCTCGTTGAGGACGTTGTCAGGACTGCGGGCACGAAACGATTTGCCTGAAATCATTTCGACTTGGCAGAATACGCAACCTAACGGGCACCCCCTTGAGGTAAACATCCTGGCGTGCGGGAATTCTCTGGCGGAATCAACGCTAAATCTACCAATAGTGTTAGCGTACCTAAGGTAATCCACTTTTCCGTAGTCAGGCAGGGGCAAGGCGTCAAGGTCTTGGATAAAAGCTGCATGCTGGCTTACTACCGGTTTGCCATGTAGCCTATAGGTAACTCCCGGTTTCGGCAGGTCGTTCATCCCGTTGAGGAAACCCAACAATTCCCTGAATACATACTCGCCTTCACCAACTACGACGTAGTCGATATTTGGGTCTTTGATAATATCGGAATGAGCTATTGTAGCATAAACCCCTCCCATGACAGTAACGATGTCGCTGTTTACGTCCTTCACCAGTTTCATAGCAATGTGCCCAGCCTCGCTATATTCATTAGTCAGAATGCTTATCCCAACAACATCAGGATTTTCCCTCTGGATCGCAGTGACAAATTCGTTCATTGAGAGGTCGTCAATATTAGCGTCAATTATGGTAACGTCGTAGTCTTCTTGGATCATAGCTGAAAGCAGACACAGGTTATATGGATGACTAATCCACAGCGTAGAACCTAACTTATGCCATCGAAGATTTGGTAGTGCTAAGACAACTTTGTTTATTTTCCCCAATTTTGTTTTCCTTTAGAGCTGGTGGGGCATATTTTGCAATTTTTTCTAACATTTAAATGTCTCTAAATGTCGACTTTCGCGGTTTTCCATGCTAAATCAGCCGCTATGGGGCCTGGTCTCGGTTATTTATTGTTAACCCCACCCCCTTTACCCTCCTTCAAAGAATGAATTAGTGCTTAGCCTGATTCCCGTGGGAAAGGTCTGCCGAAGGCTGTGCTCTTCTTACTAATGATACTTGCGAGCTTGTAAGATAAGCGTTGCTACTTCTCTGACTGCTCCTTCTCCGCCTCTAGCCTGAGTCACATAATCCGCCATTTCTTTATTATTAGGAAGCCCATCAGCAACGGTGATGGCTAACCCTACCACCTGTAAAATAGGGAGGTCATTAATATCATCTCCAATATAGGCGACCTCTTCGTAACTTAAGTCATACTTGGATATTATTTGTTTGAGGGCTGCGAGCTTGTCTTGTACCCCTTGGTAAACCTCATCTACCTTTAGCTTTGCCGCGCGCCTTTCCACGAGATGAGTTTTCTCACTGGTGATAAACGCTGTCTTAATCCCCGCATTGCGAAGCAACTCAATTCCTTTACCATCCCGAGTGTTAAACTTCTTTAGCTCGTCACCATTTTCACTGTAGTACATGCCTGCGTCAGTCAATACTCCATCCACATCCATGGCTAACAGTTTTATGTTGACCAGCTTCTGCTGCAAATGCTCAAGGGCTTCTACCATTCTAATGCCTCCGGTGGAACCAGAGTGTCTTCCTTAATGGTGCAGCGAGCAACCTTCCC
>JAUVYX010000060.1 GCA_030602865.1 Dehalococcoidia bacterium
ACCGCATATAGCTACATTACTAAACTCAATCTTGCCGATAAATGTGTTTACTATACGAGCGTTTTTTATAATTAGATCAGCAGGGGCCTCCCCTTTCGCTACAGAGATGAGCTTCTTTAGGTCCATTACTTATTCCTCCACAGAATATATTTCAGGCAAACAGCGGTATTTCTCATCGAGGTCAAGCCCATATCCGACGACAAATTTGTTTGGCAGGGTAAATCCAAGATAATCGATAGACACGGCAACCTGACGTCGTGAAGATTTTTCTGTAAGGGCACAGAGTTTCAGAGAAGCGGGTCTCTTCTTTTTAAGATGTGCGAGCAAGAAAGAAATAGTGAGTCCTGTATCTACAATATCTTCAATTACAAGGACGTCTCTGCCAGTAATCGATTTCCGGAGGTCCTGAGTCAATGTCACCTTGCCGGAGCTTTCTTTATTAGCGTAATAGCTTGCAAGTTGGACGAAATCTGTTTCTATATCCATATCGAGTTGACGGACCAGGTCCGCCATGAAAATAAAAGAACCTTTGAGAACTCCAATAAGTAACAGCTGTCTATTTTGATAGTCTCTCGTTATTTCGGAGGCTATCCTGGCTACAGCTTCGATGATCTGCTCTCTATTAACCAGGACTTTTAATTGACAATTGCTTGGCTGTTTCATTTATTAAATATTTTACGCCTCTGATGATATATTTGTCTCAATTATTAACAATTAAAGCTATGAAAATTTGACAATTGCCGTTAATGATGCTAAATTAATTATTGTCCTGAGTAATCGGACTAGAAATTGGGGAGAACGGTCGGGTGTTGTGGAAGCGGAAGCTGGAAAGCGTTAGAATCCACGTTCGAAGCGCAAAGTAAGTGGAAGTGGAAATGACTGAGATGGGATCTTCAAGTACAGAGAGGTTACACAGGGCTTTTTAATGCCTGACTTTTATTTCTGTCGGGCATATCAATTACTGGAATACCATTTCTGATTAGCTCAGGCTTCAGAGAACCAACAAAGGGTAAATTCCGGTATTCACCTTTGTAATCCAAACCATATCCAACTATAAATTTATCAGGGATTTCAAAGCCTACGTAATCGAGAGGAATATCTACTAGTCGACGAGTTCTTTTATCGAATAACGTGCAGACACGGAGGCTGGCTGGATTATGAGCTTGGAGGTAATTCAACACATAATTTAGTGTCATGCCTGTATCTATTATATCCTCAACCATTAAGACGTGACGACCAGCTATGCTGCTGTCCAGATCTTTGGTTATTTTAACAACTTGTCCGTTACCACCGTAGTACGAAATAGCCATAATATCCAGGGTGAGTGGTATAGAGACATGCTGCATCAAGTCAGATATGAAACAGATTACTCCTTTTAGAATGCCAACCATGATCAGTTGCTGACCGGCATAATCATTGGAGATTCGTTTAGCTAAGGTCCTTACCCTGCGTTGAAGTTGGCTGTGACTATAAAGGATTTGGGCAACTCCCTCTGTCTTGGTTTCTACGACAGGGTTGTAACCATGACTTGCTAACAGGTTAGCGATATCATTTTTTGTGAGTAGTTTGATGTTTATTTTTGGGTATAATTCCTTGAGCTTGCGTAACTTACGATTCTTTGCTGTCATCAAGCTCTGCTTTAATGTGGTAAGTTCTATATATATATTAAGTTCCGGCAAGTAAAAGTCGGGAGTGAACATTTCGGTCACTCTATCATTATCCCAGTTAAGTGGAAAGGACCTGGGTTCATAAAGCCATTCTACACAATAGAAGTCAAGTATATTGGCAAATTCCTCTTCACTGGGGTGAGCAAACTCAGTTGGCTTCAATGTTGATGCAGGTAACTTAGGTGGAGGAGACGATATCAAACCCTTTTCGTCTGTCTTGTAATTGTGTACCAGCAATTGTTTAAGTCTATGTCTTTCAAAGAGCATAGCACTCACGTTAGTGACACTAACCAGGAATCTTCGGTCTTCCTCAACAAAGTCATGAGGTTCGTGGGTGTAGACCCTGATCTCTCCAATGATTTCTCCTTTATTTTCTATAGGAGCACCAAGGATAGAGCATACTCTTTGTGCTTCTGCTATTTGCGCATGCTGAACTCTTTCGTCTTTGGTAGCATCAGGCACGAATGTTATTTTTCCCTCCAGGATTTCAGGAAGACTCTTGTGTGCATCGAGCAGGCCTTTTCTGAGATAAAAATCGCTAAGTCCGAACGCTCCTATAGTGCTTAGATATCTTTTTCCAGAATCTAGGAATAAAACACGACAACCACCTGCCCCCAGCGTTTTAGCTGTACTTTTAGCTATGGAATTGCAGATTCTCCTTAAGCTAAGCTCTGAATTGCTAACCTTGGCTATATGACTTAATGCTGGGTAATAGCCGTTTCCATTATGGCATAATCTCTTTTTCATAGCTTAGCCACATCTAGTGAAACCACAGTTAGGGCAAATGTCGCATCCTTCCTGGTGAATCAAATTACCTCCACATTCAGGGCACTGTCCCAGGTTACTTATACTCGCCTTAGCGGAAGGTAGAGGAGTTTTATTATCTGTATCTTTTATATATTTCTGTAGTACGCTGGAAATTGCATCGGCACATGATAAGATGGCATGACCTTGCTCCCAGGCGATGGAAGGGCAACGTATGCCATGCAGATGTCTTACTATGGAGTCCAACTCTATTCCAGAGCGTAGTGATGATGATATGAGTCGGCTAATAGCTTCAAGCTGAGCGGCAGCACATCCGCCTGATTTCCCCAGGGTTGTGAATACTTCAGCTATGCCGTGTTCATCGAAATTAACCGTTATGTAGATGTAACCGCATCCGGTGCTTACCCTCTCAGTTACTCCTCTGGTAACCTTTGGTCTTTTTCTAGGCGATAGCCTGTCATGGGCTTTCTCCTCTTCTACACCTTTTTTACCCATGGTCAGAACCTGGGCATCTCGACTTTGATCCCTGTAAATAGTTATTCCCTTCAATTTCTCATGATAGGCGAGCAGATACACATTGGCTATATCTTCAGGAATCGCTTCCGAGGGGAAATTGACTGTTTTCGATACAGCACTATCAATGAACTTCTGGAAGGCCCCTTGCATTCGAACATGCCATTCAGGAGCAATATCATGAGCAGAAATGAAAACTTTCCTTATTTCATCTGGAATATTTGATACATCTTTCACTCTCTTTCCTGAGGCCAGTTCTCTCATTAGCTCAATGGAAAAGAAATTTCTCGCTCTGGCAACCTGTTCAAAATAAGGATTCACCTCTACCAATTCTTCACCATCGAGGATATGACGTATATAGCTTAGGGCAAAGATTGGCTCGATGCCGCTAGAGCAGTTAGCAATAATGCTTAGACTACCGGTGGGGGCAATTGTGGTTCTAGAAGCATTTCGAAAATGAGGACCGCCAGGGACATCGTAAATACTTCCTTTGAAGGCAGGGAAAGTCCCCCTGGATTCAGCCAACTCCATAGAAGCTTTGTCTGCCTGCTCGGATATGAAATGCATGGCCTCTTCAGCCAGACTGAGTGCCTGTTCACTGTTATAAGGGATGCCAAGCTGTATTAGCATATCGGCAAACCCCATTATTCCCAGCCCTATCTTTCTGGTTTGTCTTGATTTTTCGGCTATTTGTGGCAATGGAAACTGGTTAACATCAATGACGTTGTCAAGGAAATGAACTGCCAGTTTAACTACTCTGGACAGCTTGTCATAATCAATCTTTACCTGGCCATTTTGGCTGCTTAGCATCTTCGCCAAATTTATAGAGCCCAGATTACACGATTCAAAGGGCAGCAGCGGTTGTTCTCCACAGGGATTGGTGCTCTCTATTTTACCTAAACCGGGAGTGGGATTATGCTTGTTTATTTCATCTATGAATATGACTCCTGGATCGCCAGTGTGCCAGGACATATTGACAATTTTATCGAATACTTCACGTGCATTGAGTTTACCGCTAACCTTACCAGTTCTGGGGTTCACTAAATTATAGTCGCCTTTTTTTTCTACTGCCTGCATAAACTTATCAGTCACGGCTACTGAAAGGTTAAAGTTGGTGAGTAGTTCAGTATTGTTTTTTGCGCTGATAAATTTCAGAATATCAGGGTGGTCAACGCAAAGAATTGCCATGTTAGCTCCGCGGCGCATGCCGCCCTGCTTTACTACATCCGTAGCGGTATCAAAAACGCGCATGAAAGATACAGGGCCGCTAGCAACCCCACCAGTGGAACCAACCCGATCCATTTCAGGTCTGAGTCTCGAAAAAGAAAATCCTGTTCCCCCACCGCTCTTGTGGATTAGTGCAGTATATCGCACCGCCTCGAATATTGATTCCATGGTATCTTCTACCGGTATAACAAAGCATGCTGATAATTGTCCCAATTCGCGGCCCGCATTCATTAGTGTGGGGGAGTTGGGCAGGAATTCCAGGTTAACCATCAACTGGTAAAACGTCTCCGCTATGTCGGCAGTTTTTGATTCAGGATTGTAAAGCTGTTCGGCTGAGGCTATATGCTCAGCCACACGTTTGAACATTTCCTGTGGGGTTTCGTTGATTTCCCCTTTCTCATTCTTAGACAGGTACCTCTTTTGCAATACTCTTATGGCGTTATCACTTAGTTCGATTCCTGATACAACTTTACTGCTTGATTGAGGGGAGAAATCATCTGCAGATAGAACGTCACTAATTATTGCCTGGAGCCTGGCAGAAGATACAGGATGTTCGTGCCGGGCTGGAACGAATGCTTCCATACCAGGTAAAGGTTTGACTGATTCCATGCGTTGCATAACCTGCTCAGTGAAGCCCTCCAGGATAACCCTGTCTGTTATTCCCATAGATTCGGCTGCAGCAAAAACAGCCTGGGTCACTTTATCAGCACTAGTGGATTTGTTATGTTTCGTTTCTTTTCGGGGACTGCCCATTGTTAGTCTTCTCCTATTACTGAAGAGAGGGGAGCTGTCTTTGATGAACGAGGCTGAGACGAATGACTTGCTATTGATAGGGATGATTCCGCTTGTGCTAATGTATCAACGATTTCTTTAAGTGTACCAATGTCCGTAAATTCTCGATATACACTGGCAAAGCGGATATAAGCTATGTGGTCCAAGTGTTTCAGCCTTTGCATAACTAAATCGCCGATTAGAGAACTGGTAGTTTCAGTCTTACCTGCATGGTAAAGCTCAGCTTCGACGTTGTCGATTACCTTTTCAATCGCACCTATGGGTAAAGGGCGTTTTTCGCAAGCCTTACGGATTCCAGAGGAAAGCTTATCTCGATTATATTTTTCACGGCGCCCATCCTTTTTAACTACGAAGATGCCGCCTAAATCTACACGCTCATATGTAGTGAAGCGAGCACCGCAGTTCAGACACTGTCTTCGACGTCTTATGCCATCACCGATATGCCGTGAGTCTACTACACGTGAATCTGCTTCACCACAATATGAGCACTTCATGCCCCCCCTAAAACTTGTGTTTATTTATGACGATACTACAACATGTAGTAAAAGTCAAAAACACAATGACCAAGAGAATATAAAGTGATTCTGTGTCAATTTATTCAATTCAATTATTTAATAAATATTAAACCTAATTATTTTACCGCAATTTATAATGCTGCTATCTTAGAACATCGTAGTTTTCGGTGCCTGCGGCTGAGAAGTAAGTCTCATCCCCTCTCGGCTGCCGTCTTGTAAACTACTGGCCTGACGATGGGTGCGTCGTAAGAATGAAGGAACATCCAATGCTTCGCCACCGCCTGTTATCAGGCGACGAAGATCCTCGCGGCTAACTACCTGGCCTCGCTGCCCACCAAAACCAGTGGCGATAACAGTAATCTTAAGTTCACTGTCTGGCATTTCAGGGTCATTGACAACGCCAAAGATGATGTTGGCACTCGGGTCGACTGACTGACTGATAACTTCGGCTGCTTCATTGCACTCAAAGAGGGTCAGGCTCGGACCACCGGTGATATTAAAAACAATCCCAGTGGCTCCCTTAATTGAGACATCCAGTAATGGGCTTGCCAATGCAGATCTGGCCGCTTCAGCAGCACGGTTCTGCCCGCTTCCCTTTCCTACGGACATCCATGCTGGCCCAGCGTCCTTCATTACGGACTTGATGTCTGCAAAATCGAGGTTGATCAACCCGGGAACAGTGACAACCTCTGAGATAGATTGAACTCCCAACATCAAAGCATCGTCCGCCTTTTTGAAAGCGCTATCAACACTTGTTTTAGCATCGCAAAGATGCA
>JAUVYX010000105.1 GCA_030602865.1 Dehalococcoidia bacterium
GCTGCGTTAGTTGATGCCATTTCCCCCTCCTTAATTTTATTTGATCTTAACGAGCTATCTTTTATATCACCTTCCAACGATGCCTTCCGTCTTCTCCCTTCTAAACACGACCGCGCCGAGACACACCACTCAATACAGGCAGGAGTTTCCTCTCGATTAATGATTTCCCCACAGTTCCAGCATTTTATGACATCCTCATCAGAGAACACCTGCAACTCAGCATCGCAACCGGGACATTTATAGAGAGCCATACGCAAGTTCGATTCTTTGCACTTTGCCAATTTATTATTAATCCTTCCTGCTATCCACTTAATAAAACTACGTATTGAACGTTACACGAAGAATACAATGAGTTTAATGATATGAATATGATATAAATCATACAAGGGGATAATTTATTAACTATTTAACAGAATATATAGGAGGAAAGAAAATGGTTATTACGTTTATACACGTGGAGGACCTTCGCACAATAATTTTAGCTTCTTCGCATTAAGAATAGTGATTTTACCGCGAACAGTATCTATCACTTCCATTTCTTTGAAATGAACCATAACCCGAATTGCAGTCTCAGTAGTGGTTCCTGACATTTCAGCAATTTCCTGTCGTTTATATAGTAAAACCGGTCCAGTTTTCTCCCATAACATAAACAATATCCTGGCAATACGTTGCTCAACCCGCTCTCCTGCGATGTCCTTGAACCTTTCTTGAGCTTCTCTAAGGCGTTCTCCCAGGATACTGATAATCCTCAAAGCCACTTGAGGACTACTGCCAAGAAAAGACAGAAGGTCATCCTTTTTAATCTGTAATATATCAGTGTCAATAACGGCCTGAGCCGAAGCTGGATATGGCATATTTTGGAAGACTGCTACTTCACCGAACATTTCATGGTTTTCAAAGAAGGCTATGGTAACTTCCTTCCCAATAGAGGAATGCTTGAGTGCCTTGACTCTGCCTTTAGCTACAATATGGAAGTAGTGTGGAGGATCACCCTCCCAGAAGATAAAGCTGCCAAGTTTGTAGCTGCGCAGCTCAGCATGACCAGCCAGTCCTTCAAGCTCCTTGTCCTTCAACCAGCCGAAAATAGACGAAGCCTTAAGAATGCTAACCTTATTGTCCAACTAAACCTCTTTTTTTCATAGAATTCATCCACTATCAGAACCCTATTGTGAGTTTAACTATGAAGTAAAAGATACAGCAGGCTGTCAACTTGTTCAAGTGATTTGTGATATATATGTTTATCTTTTCTCCCGTTAATAACTCCCAGGTCATTTTTATTTTGTAGTCTTTTCACGAAACAATCAGGAGCCGTTATATTTGCAGCGCACCAGCATAAATCTTATTATCGCTTGACCCATATATCTAATATGAGATAATCTCAGCATCATAAAATCTAAAGCAGTTTCTATGGCTGATTAATGAACTTACTGATTACAGGAGCATATTATGGAGTATCGACGATTAGGTGGCACTGGACTAAAGGTATCGGAGATTTGCCTGGGCACCATGACTTTTGGAAAAGGAGCCAGCAAGGATGAGGCAAAAAAGATGGTGGACATTGCCCTCGAGGCTGGTGTTAATTTTTTCGACACGGAAGTTTCATTTGGAGAAAGCGAGTCGGAGAGCTTCCTTGGGCGAGCACTGAAAGGCCGCAGAAGAGATGTGGTGGTTGCTACCAAGTTTTTCAATCCGATGGGCAAGGGTCCAAACGACTCCGGAATGTCACGAGTCCGTATCATGAACGCTATCGAGGATAGTCTGAAGCGCCTGCAGATGGACCATGTAGATATTTTCTACATCCATCATGTTGATGAACAGACCCCTCTGGATGAAATGCTTAGAGCAATGGATGACCTTGTTCACCAGGGTAAGGTCAGGTATATCGCCTGCAGCAACTACGAAGCATGGAGGCTAGCCGAGGCACTGCGAATAAGTGATATAAACAACCTTGCCCGCTTCAAATGCTATCAGCCGCAATACAGCATGGTTGTGCGAGACATCGAAGAGGAGCTTATCCCAATGTGTCAGCTTAACGGTATAGGTGTGGTGGTATGGAGTCCGCTGGCTGGTGGTTTTCTATCTGGTAAGTATCAGCCCGGTCAACGAAGGCTTTCAGGGTCGCGTTCAGACGAATCCTGGTCATTCCCCGAAAACTACTTCGCCGAAAATGCTGACGAGACACTCGAAGAACTTCTAAAAACCGCCGGCAACCTGGGAAGAAGTCCGGCACAGGTAGCGCTCCGCTGGGTGCTGGAACAGCCGGCAATTAGCTCTGTGATAGTCGGAGCACGCACTCTCAGTCAACTGAAAGACAATCTGAAAGCCAGCGGATGGCATATAGAAACTGAAGCGCTTCGGCGTTTAAACGATATATCACGCCTTAGAGAACGCTATCCAAAGTCAATGGAAAAGCAAATGCGCGACCGCAGAGATAACGCAGTGCAGATGCCATCTCTATAGCCTGACAGGCAGCCTTTCGATTGACCATTGCTGCCAATCTTAACAGAGAGATCGCATGCTTCGGGTATATTTCGTTCGGGACATTGTAAGCTATTAACTTCGCACAGTATTTCCCTGCTGGTGGTCTTACAGGATAAAAACATAGACAGCAGTCATAATCAGAACGTAGGCCGTGATGACGTGGTACCAGCGTCCCACCATCTTACTCATTCGGAAAGGCGCCACGTGCAGAAATGATAGTATCACTATTAAACCGTAGAGGATAGCTACAAAGGCATTGTAGCTTAAGACGCCTTCCAACAAGAACACCAATGGCACCAGCAGAGCGACGATATCCAACGATAGGCCTGCGATGGTGCCATCATCGTCAACCCCAAAGACATCGAAATAAGAAAGTCGAACGACGCCTGATGCAATTATTGCCAGGGCTCCCGGGAAGAACCACAAGCTGAACCCTCCATAGCTCAACAGGATAATAGCCGGACAGACGGCCATGGTAATTATGTCCACCAGAGAATCCATTTTGCTACCGAAAGATCTAGCAGCATCACTTCTACCCGGAATTCGCCGGGCAACAACACCGTCATACCAGTCGAACAACACAGCCCAGAGCATTGCGACTATTGCTGCCTGGAAATTTCCCAGGAGCGCAAAATAGATACCCAGAACCCCACTACACAGTCCCAACAATGTCACAATGTTAGGAATATCCATCATAAAAGACAATATAGCAGGGCTATCGCTCTTCCCGCAGACAATGGGACGTGTTATGTCAAGTTCACGTGAACTTCTATGTGTATGTTGATTAGAACTGCTCACACTATCGCCATCTCTCTGACAAGGATACACCGCATGGCATTTACCAGTCTGTAATTCTCTGGCTCTGTACGACTGGCGATACGGAGATACCGGTCGGGCTCCGCAAGCACCTTACCCGCACAGTGTTTAATGAATATATTGTATTTTGTAAATAATCTGCGGGTTAGTTCAGGCCCAGACATTGAGTCGTCAGGGAGACGGCAAAAAACGAAGTTTGCCTCCGGTTTATAGGTTATCATCCCCGGAATCGAGGACAGGCTTTGATAGAGATTATCCCTGTCATCCCGCACTTTTCGGCAACTTTCTATAAACTCTTGACGATACTGGGGAAGCTGCCGTAAAAAAGCTTCTGCGAAGCCATTGATATTCCAGAGGGATAATTCTTTCTTCACTGCTGTGACAAACTGCTGGTTTGCGCTGAGTAAGTAGCCCAATCGCAACCCACAAATGCCGTAAGCCTTGCTCATGCTCTTTATAATGGCCAGATTATCATGTCCGGCAAGCTCCTGTTCCAAAGTCAGCAGTTCCCTTTCTTCTGCAAAATCGATGAAGGATTCGTCAACGATAAGTAGGCAATTCTGCCGGGCGAGTTTTTTAGCAAGGCGCAACAGGTCAGCCTTCGAAACTATAAGTGAGGTCGGGTTGTTTGGCGTTACCACAATTGCCAGATCAGCCTTGCAGCGAGAAGCTTCCGCAGCAAACTCATCTACATCAAGTTCAAAAGAAGGAGCAGTGAGAGCAAAACTGGTAACTTTTCCCTCAGGAGCTGCGTTAACGTACTCATTGAAAGACGGCACCGGTATAATGAGTTTATTAAAAAGGCGCCCTGAAATTATTTTAATAATCTCGGAAGCGCCGTTGCCGACAACAATCCGTTGCGCAGGCTGATTGATTAAAAGACCCATGACATTGGCAAGGTCGTCCTGCCCTGCCGGATAATTCTGTAACAAGTCATAGACGTTATTCTTCATGTAATCAAGAATTTCTTCTGGCGGGAAATAGAGATTGTACAGATATAAGTGGTCAGCAAATCTATATCGCCAGTAGCCGCCATGCTCGTGAGAGACACGCTCATATCGCTCATCTGGTGATGCAAACATGTATTCCGCAGCCAACCGATCGTTTTCGTCGTCGATTTCATGCCATTTGATATCATCGCACACCAGTGCTTTCATGCCATGCTGTTTAGTATCGACCGTCTCACGTAAAATCGTTTCGTAGTACTGATTGACAAAACCAGCGGTGATACAGGCCTCCAGGCGAGGCACAAACTGCTCACGAAGGAAATCACCATGTAACAGGTAGATGTTAATGGTTTTGAGTACTCTAGAATAGTCGAAATCCGG
>JAUVYX010000087.1 GCA_030602865.1 Dehalococcoidia bacterium
AAGGAAGAACCCCTCTGATTATGGTAGCCATTGTTATGCCCCATTCTGGCCTGGACATGCCTCTGAGATAGAAGATAGAGATGGCAAAAGGCGGACTTATGAAGCCGATCTGCAGATTCATGCAGATCATGAGGGCAAACCAGATGGGATCGAAGCCAAGCTGATATCCAATTGGGGTAACCAGAGGAATCATTATCATCAAGATGGGAAGCCAGCCCATGAACATTCCGAGGAGCACCATGATGAGCATGATGACAATAAAACTTCCCCAGCGCCCACCGGGTGCAGCAAGGATAGCCTCCGCCACCACATCCCCACCACCCATCCCTAAAAAGATGCCGGTGAACATAGAAGCGCCCACCGCTATGGGCAACAACATAGCCATCATCTTCAGAGTGCCCATCATGGCCTCCTTCATTATCTTCCAGTTCAGGGATCGATAGCCGGCCGCCAGAGCAATGCTGGCCACAGCACCAACTGCTGCCGCCTCTGTAGGAGCAGCAATACCAAAGAAAATGCTTCCTAGAACTGCTAGTATGAGGGCCATCAATGGAACCAGCGAGGTCACTAGGAGCCATAGCTTCCTGCCCCAGGGTACCTCCCTTTCGCTGGCAGGCATCACTGGTCCCAGTGACGGCTTTATGATGCAGCGAATCGCAATGTAAGCCATGTATAGCCCTGCCAGCATGAAACCCGGCACAAAAGCAGCCATAAGCAATTTCCCAACGGATAATTCAGCCATGGGGCCATAGACCACTAGCATCACACTGGGAGGTATGAGAATCCCCAGACTGCCTCCCGCACATACGGCACCGCAAGCCAGTTCCTTGTTGTAACCTTTATTAAGCATAGAAGGAAAGGCTATCATCCCCAGCATGGTGATAGATGCAGCTATTACACCCACGCACGCTGCCAGCATGGCTCCGATCAAGATCGTAGCCATCGCCAGGCCACCACCCACCCCTCCCATCCACAAATGCATCACGTCGAAAAGTCTAACAGCTATCCCCGATCTTTCCACCATCACCCCCATAAAGACAAACATGGGGATTGCTAAATAGCTATAGTTTGAAAGCAGGCCATATAGACGTGAATAGAACATCTCAAAGACCTGGGGTCCCCAGAACAGCAGACCAAAGATCACCGCCAGCCCTCCCAATCCAAAGCCCAATGGGTATCCTGATGCTAGAATTAATAGCAATGCCAGACTCATTACGAGGACAACGGTTTCAGAACTTACTTCAATAATCATAGAGAGTCGCCCTCCCCCCCCTTGGTCAATGCACGAACGTTTGTTATAAACCAGGACACCCCTTGAATAAGCAACATGGAAACTGCCACCAACCCTACCAGGCGAAATGGGATCATCGATGGAGCCCAATGTCCTATGCTTGAGCGCTCGTTCAAAATAATGGCGGTCCATGCATGATTGACACAGCCACGCAGTATGACAATCCACATCGGGAAGAAGAACAACACTGTCAACACAGTATCAATGAGAAGTTGTGATTTTCGTGGAAGTCGAACGTACAATACATCTACCCGGACATTGGTGTTATGCAAAATTGCATATGAGCCAGCAAGCACCCAGAAGCTTCCCCCTATCATATAGCTCAGGTCATATGACCAGGCGGTAGGAGCGTTGAAAATATACCGCGCTACTACTTCATAGGTAATTACCACCATCAGCACGACCCCCAAGCTTGACACAATCTTACCGACCCGCTCAGTAAATCGGTCGATGGCTTTCACCTATAGCCTCGCTTCCGTACCGAGCCCATGAACCGTCTTAATCTCCATAGGCCTCCCCAGCCTTCGGCGAGTAGATTGTTATGCTGGGATTAACAAAGTCATTGTACTTGTACCAGCTCTCGTAGAAGTCCCATGATGACTGATATATCTCAGCCCAGACAGGGTCCTCCTCAGCCCATTCGTCATACATTTCCTTTGCGATGTCACATATTTGCAACTGCACCTCATCAGGGAGCTTTAGCATTTCAGTACCATACTCGTCGAACCGTTCCATTCCTAGCATATCTTCTTTCATCATCATAGCTACGCTACGTCCGCACTGCGCCTCAGCAGCATGCTCAATGATGCACTTGATATGATCTGGCAGCTTGTTCCAACTATCTTTATTTATCATAAAGTTACCTGATGTGCTTGGGGCATGGATTCCAGGTCCCACAATATATTTTGCGCACTCCTGGAAGCCCATGTCGTAATTGTAGCCCGGGCCGCAGAACTCAAAGGCATCTATCACACCACGCTCTATAGAGGTATATAGCTCTGAGCCAGGCAACATACATACCGAAGCCCCAACCCTCTCCAGAACATTACCCCATATCCCTGCAGTTCGATACTTCAGCCCTTTGAAGTCCTCGAGGGTCGTTATAGGCTTGTTGCTGTGACAGAAAAGCTCGGCCGGCCCAAAATTAAAGGGCGCCACGCTATGTATATTGTAGTCATCGAACTGGGCATTGTAGAGATCTTGCCCGCCGCCTTCAAAAATCCAATACGACAAACCTGCAGGACCAGGTCCACCCGGGTAATGAGAGAATAAGTCCATCTGATTGCCCAGTTGACCCAGGAAATAGCCCGCAGACGCTGTCGAACAATCGATGACCCCTTCATCAACAGCATCAAGTTCACTCAGACTGGGAACTATTTCACCACCGCCAAACCTGGTAATTTCTATCTGCCCATTCGACATGTCCTCAATCATATTAATGAAGTAGTCCATATATCCGAACTGTACCGTACCTTTAGCATGCGGTGCCTGTTCTCGCCACTTGATCACCTCCACCTCGGGGGCTGGAGTTGGTGCTGCCGTCGGTGCTGCCGTTGGTGCTGCAGTCGGCGCAGGACCTGGTGCAGGTTCTGCTTGAGGAGCACAACTAACAGCGACCAATCCTAGAAGCATCACTGCCGCTACTAATAAATAAACTATCCTCTTATTCACAATTCACCTCCATATTTCTTTGCTAATGCCTGTTATTACCTTTTTATGGTTTCACATCAGTACACCTCCTTTACATTAATTAATCTAAACCCTGTTCAAACTAGGATTCGGAAGCTGTTTGCAACATTCCTAATTGCCTGGCTTTCAGTTTCGAAGTATTCTTCACTTGTTCCGCATCGTGCATGCCAGGTTGTTGCCCCAACTACAGTAAATACGTTTATTAACCGGACACGACCCATTTCAGGAACTGTATAGGCATAGTCAAAGAAGATTGCTTCATGCTCACCAATAACAACATTACTTTTTTCAAACAATTCAAAGTCCTCAAAAAACACCTCGAGCATCTGAATAGCATCTTCGGCCAATTTTTCCATAGTTAATCCTCTTGTTGAACCAATAACTATTTGAAGGCTCGGTAGGTATTCATTAACCGTAATCGGATATCCCCCAAAGAACACAGTTTTAGTTTCTTCTAACGTAGTATCTGATTCCATACACTTCAGTACCTCTAGCGATTCTTCTTTAAAGTCATTTAGTTTGGACTTGTCGACTGTCCAGTCAGAGGGAAAAGAAATACTGAAAAGATTACTGTCATCAGTGTATGTCACGAAATTTGAAGGGATTTCTTCTATAGAAATGTCCAAGCTTGTACTGGATAATTTATTAGTTGTCGTAGAAAATAGGTCTTTGTTGTTACCAACTACGTAAACTGCACCCAATAGAAACAACAAAGATAAAACGACTATTACCCTTTCTCTCTGTAATTTCACTGTATTAGCTAGGGACTTTTTTTGTTTATCAACAGCTTTTCTCTCTTGAGTGATAAACTTTTGACTTCTATATATCAGCAGTTAGTGTTTCTAGGTTGCCTAGCCTTATTTACTTAAAATTCGGATCAACAATTGCGTATACGTACATATTATGTGCTTATACGTACTCTTCATCATGGTAGTTCATGGTATTACAAATGTCAATAGTTTGAGCTATCTGACCACGTGGATAACACTGAAAAATTGAACTTAGTATTTTCCTTTTAAATATGCTTCACAATGGTGAGGTAGCCAGGTGATAGATGTAGTCGAATTGCTGAGCTTATAGAAAAATATGGTTCACTGCCAATAATGATCTAAAGGCAGAGGCAAAGCTCATTAACCGCATTGAGATTATCTAGTAGTATGCTGGATATCCACCACAAGTTGACCTTGCACTCAACAAAACAGTCCAGCAGTAGTGTTAGACTGAGGCACTCTCAATTATGACATTTTACAGCAGCAAGAGCTGTGTTTTCTTGTTCCCAATGCTATTTCTTTCTTAGTAATTTGGCAGTTATGGTAACCAAATCGTTCTCCCAACCTTTATCTATGAGCTGCTTTAGATAGTCCTTAATCTGATTTGGGGTAAATACTTGCCATCCTTTGCTTGAAAAATAGTCCATGATAGGTTGTTCATCACCATTACGTATGTGACCTGCAGCCAGGGCATAATTTATCTTAGTATCAGAATTGATGAGTTCTTGGTCTATGAACTGTTTCTTTAACTGATTAGTTACTATCTCCCTAAAAGTGTTATTTGTAAATAACTTGTAACGGCGAGCATTCTTATCTGTAGGATCGGAGACAGACTTATAACAGACCCCGTATGAATCAAGGAAAGACTTCGCTTCAATCAAAAGCAATTCGTTGTCTCTCACATTTAGAGCTACCAGGTCCACCTCTGGTGTTGGCATGCTATACGTCCCAATAGTAACTTTGTCCTCCTTTGATATGTGTACTTTTACAGATTGTCTAACCCAATAACCCTTGTTTTCCAAGTATCTTCTAACTATGTCTTCAAAAGCTTCCATTATTTCCTCCTTAGTTATTTCTATCAACTATCTTATAAACGAAACCAACTGGCTATCAATTCCCCCCTGGCAAGATATAGTTAAGTCCACCAGAGTCTGCCCTTTACTTTCTAGCTTTTTGTTAAATCCCTTATTTCTACCGACGTAGAATACATATCCAAGGTATTTGAACAAATAGAAATACTTTCGTGGAAAGACAGTATTTCATTATCTACCATGGATAGCTTATTACCGGATTATAAATGGAATGATTATTGCTATCAGGCCGGTAAACAGCACAGTGAGCATGAACAGGTTATACCTGGTGGTATAATCGTTCAGCAGCGACGAATCATAGTAACCTTCCACTCCCTGATCTTTATACATCTTTAGCAGCCCATCCAGCAGTTTTTTCCTCATTTGCCTGCCGCGGATTAATCCAATCTCGGAAACA
>JAUVYX010000010.1 GCA_030602865.1 Dehalococcoidia bacterium
CCCACTGGCCAGCTCAAAAAGGAGAAGCTCATCTATTTTTCATTAGCGTAGGTGAAAACGAGGATGATGTATACGCTGAAGCAGAAAAGATAGCCAAAATATGTGAAGAGCACGGATCAATAGATATCCTGCTTGCAGACAGGAAGGAAGATCAAGACAATATCTTAAAAATACGAGGTGAAATAGCCACAGCACAGAGATCTGCTGGCACAGTAGGAGATTTCCTGGATATCTGCGTACCCCCAGTACAGGTAGTTGATCTTCTAGCAAGAATTCTTGATATAGAGAAAAAGCATGATACCCATATTCCAGTGACCGGACATGCCATAGACGGTAATCTCCATCCTACCCCACCCAAGGAATTGGTTGACCGCGGTCTGCTTGAGGTAGTTAAAGAGGACATTTATAAGGCCACTATCGATCTGGGTGGTGTTCTTTCCGGAGAACATGGACTGGGTGTTACCAGGCTGCACAACTGCGCATTGTGGCCAGATCCCACACTGTGGAAACTGATGAACACGATCAAAAAGGCAGTTGACCCGAATGGTATATTGAATCCAAAACGTGTTTTCCCATCCTAAGAAAGATATTAGAGTAGGATCGAATATTTTATATAAATTACTGATGTATTAGCTATATATGTAATACGAGAGCAGGTTTATTGCTCTCGTATTATTGAGGTATTCCACAGTATATTAATAAAAGAACTACAAGTTGCGTAACTAAATTATGAATATAGAAAAATTACGAGATATCGTTGGTAGTGATTGGGTTATAACAGCACGTGACCAGATGGCAGCTTATCTAGTGGATGAGACTGCACCAGCAGTAAGGCCAAAACCAGCAGATAATGTTGTTGTAGTAAAACCGGCTAATAGCCAGGAGATATCCGCCGTATTAAAGCTTGCTAATGAAGATAAATCTCCAGTTATTATTCGTGGTGGTGGTACTGGCTTATGTGCAGGCGCTATGCCCCTAATAGATAGTACTGTTCTTTCTATGGAACGACTGGATAAAGTCATAGAAGTAGACAGGGATAATTTAATGGTGGTTGTTGAAGCAGGTGTCACGCTTGAAAAAATGCTTGAGGCAGTAGAAGATGCAGGGTTATTTTTCCCTCCTCATCCTGGAGACGAAGGTGCACAAGTTGGAGGACTGGTAGCATGCAACGCTGGTGGAGCAAGAGCAGTTAAATATGGGGTTATCAGGAATTATGTAAAAGGCCTCGAAATAATACTTCCCACTGGGGAAATAATAAATACGGGCGGTAAACTACTCAAGAATAATCAAGGGCTCGACTTATTGCAGCTATTTATACATAGCGAGGGCATACTGGGCGTAATCAGTAAAGTGATATTCCGACTATACCCAAGAGTAAGCAGTAGTGGCACCATGGTAATTACATATAATAACCGCCATAAAGCGATGGAAAGCGTGCCGAGGATACTGCGCAGTGGAGTAATGCCACTGGCTATTGAGTATGTGGATCGAACAGTAATTGAAACCTCAGCCGAATATCTGGGAATGAAGTGGCCAGCAACTCACGGAATGGCCTACCTTATTGTAATTTTAACCGGGGCAAATGATGACGAAGTATATCTACAAGCAGAACAAGTATCTGATATATGTACCGAATGTAAAGCAACTGATATTTTGATTGCTGAGAGAAAAGATGAGCAAGCTGCTATTTTAAAGATGAGAAGTGAGATATATTCAGCGATGAAAGACAAAACGGCAGACATCCTGGATGTGACAGTTCCTCCAAATAGCGTTTGTGTGATAATGGATAAAATAGACGATATCGCCAATCGTTTCAATACCACCATACCCATGTATGGACATGCAGGCGATGGTAACTTCCACCCTCATTTGATGAATGATCTACTAGATAAGGGAAAGGTGAGAGAGGTTAAGCGGGAAATATACAAAGAGGCTATCAATTTGGGTGGCGTAATAACTGGTGAGCATGGAATCGGGGCAATCCGAGTATCTGAACTTGACCTTTGCCTGGAAGCCAAACCATGGGAATTGATGAAAGGGATAAAAAGTGTCTTTGACCCTAATAATATATTGAATCCTGGAGTCGCTATCCTGTGAAATATGAAGAAATGAAATTACCGTATGGTGATTCTTATGTTAAAGCACGTGTACCCGTTAAAAATTTAAAGCAAATCTTGAATACCAGGCATGTGAAGGGTCTTGCCAATGAGATGGAAGCAATAACTGCCAGTCTCAGATCCCCAATATCCTCTCTGCCTTTACTTGATCGGGTAAATAAAAACGATAATGTTGTTGTCCTAGTAACAGATAATACAAGACCATGCCCGGATGATAGACTACTGCCTCCAATATTAGCTGAGCTAGAACACAAGATATCAAGAGACAATATTACAGTAATAGTAGCGCTTGGATTACACCCACCACTGGAAAGAACCGGGCTAATTAAATTACTGGGAATAGAAATTATAGAAAACTATAATGTCATAAACCATGACATAAACGATACCATCTATATTGGTACTACTTCCAGAGGCACTCCTGTCGATATAAACAAGAGGGTAGTTGATGCAGATTTTCGTATAAGCACAGGTTTCATTGAACCACATTTTTTCGCTGGCTTTTCAGGAGGCAGAAAAAGTATTGCCCCCGGCGTATTCAGCGTAAGGTCTGCATACAAAAATCACAGTTATAAAATGATTGAACACCCTTATACCAGAGATGGAATTTTGGATGGGAACCTATTACATGCGGACCTGCTAGAACAAGCAAATATGGCCAAGCTGGACTTCATCGTTAATGTCTTGCTAAATAAACAAAGAGAGATTACTCATGTGGTGTCAGGAGATCCCGTTAAGGCTCATAGAAAAGGCTGTGAACTATCAAGAGATATTGCTGGAGTTAAGGTCGACAATAAGGCAGATATTACAATTACCACTAATAGTGGAGCGCCATTGGACCTAGACCTTTATCAAAGTTGTAAAGGGATGTATACAGCTTCAAAGGTAACTCGAGATGGTGGAATCGTAATAATAGCTTCTGCTTGCAATACAGGTATCGGCCCTGAATCCTTCAGAGAATTACATGCATCAGTCAATCGACCAATAGAGGTTCTGCAAAAAATTAGGCGCGATCAACCTATAGGTGTTCAATGGCAAAACCAAGTGCTAGCTGTTCTTCAATTACGAAATGACATATATATGGTTTCAGATTTAGAAGATCAGGTTCTCAGAGACATGATGATAGTACCTGTAAATACAATAGACGAAGGATTAAAGAAAGCATTTTCCATACTGGGAGATGATGCTGAAATTATTGTTATTCCTGAAGGACCTTTAATTCTGCCTTTGTTGTCCAGTTAATAGGTATAAGTACTTTAATAATTCTACATTTTAAGTTAATATGAACAATTCAGAATTAATGAACTAATATAATTTCAGTTGGTAAATATATCATCAAAAGGCAATAATTTTTACTTATGTTTATATACTTTTCTAAACCAAGACTTGACAAGCAAATAATAGGCTTTTACAATAAAACAAAACCTGCAATTCGATTCATGTTTATCACAACCACAGTTCAATCTATTATTCAGCCTTTTTGTTATAAAGTATGACAAAATACATTTTCGTTACTGGTGGTGTAGTTAGCTCTGTAGGCAAAGGGATTTCAGTAGCTTCTATTGGAAGAATACTAAAAAGTCGACGCATTTCCATTGCAGTACAGAAACTTGATCCGTATCTCAATGTTGACCCAGGAACAATGTCCCCTTACCAGCATGGTGAAGTATTCGTAACCCAAGATGGAGCTGAAACTGACCTGGATTTGGGACATTATGAGCGTTTCATAAACATTGAACTTACTAAAGCTTCTAATGTCACCTCTGGACAGGTATATTCCTCTGTTATTCGACAGGAAAGAAAAGGAGACTTCTTGGGAGGAACTATACAAGTAATTCCCCATGTCACAAATGAGATTAAAAGGTGTATTAGGAACGCTGCTGCGATATCCAACCCCGATATACTGATAGTTGAAGTTGGTGGTACGGTTGGCGACATTGAAGGGGAACCATTTCTGGAAGCTATCAGGCAAATGAGAAACGATGAAGGACATGATAATGTTCTTTATATCCATGTTACTTTTCTCCCTTACATAGCCGCTACAGATGAACTAAAGACCAAGCCTACACAACACAGCGTTAAGGAATTGAGACGAATAGGTATCCAACCTGATTTTATCCTCTGTCGCAGCGATAAAGAGGTATCCCAGGAAATAAAAGACAAGATTTCATTATTTTGTGACGTTGCTAAAGAAGCTGTCATTCCTCTTGTCACAAGTAATACTATCTATGAAGTACCTCTACTACTGGAAGATGCTGGCCTGGGAGATTTAATAGTCAAACGGATGCATCTATTAGCCCAAAAGACTGATCTGGTACATTGGCGAGAAATGGTTAATAGCCTTCAAACACACAAAGAACCCTTAACTATTGGTTTAGTTGGTAAATATGTTGGGTTACGAGATGCATATTACTCGGTACGCGAGGCATTATGTCACGCTGCGTTGGCACATAACTGTAAATTGCAGATTGAATGGATCAGCTCAGAGGATATACTGGAAGGGCAGAATGACAAGCTCAGACAGGTTCAGGGAATAATAATACCTGGTGGCTTCGGAATCCGAGGCATTGAGGGCATGGTTAAAGCTGCTAAATTCGCCAGAGAAAATGAGATACCTTACTTCGGCTTATGTCTTGGGCTCCACACCATGGTCATTGAATTCAGTAGATATGTATTCGGTAATCAAGATGTTAACTCAACTGAATTTGATCAGAAAACTCTATATCCTGTAATTGATCTGCTTCCTGAACAAAAAGCTGTGGATCAAAAAGGAGGAACCATGCGTTTGGGCACTTTTCCCTGCCAACTCATACAAGCTACAAAAGCTGCAGAGGCATATGGCAAAGAGCTAGTTTACGAGCGACATCGCCATCGTTTTGAATTCAACAATGACTTTCGCCAGCCATTGCAAAATGCTGGAATGATACTCAGTGGTTTGTCTCCTGATGGTAAACTGGTAGAGATTGTGGAACTTCAGAATCACCCTTGGATGCTATCATGCCAGTTTCATCCTGAGTTCAAATCCCACCCGAATGATCCTCATCCATTATTTATAGCTTTCGTTGGTAAAGCTAAGAATACTCTTATTGATGGCTCTCAAACTGTTCTGCCTATGAAATAGCAAGTAGACTAGAATATTTGCTCAATATTCTAGTCTACTAACCACTAGTAAAAGTGCAAATTGACATATTTCTTATTATAGGCTAACATGGGTTAACTGCTTATATTGTATAGTCATTAGATACCATTTTTCTAAGTTCACAGAAAACAATTTATTCTATTTATATTGTTTATTACATTTAAATTCTTGTATAGATAAGTTTCTCAATTCTATCCAAAACCAGCAATAATCGACATTCACATGACAGTACCTAGGCATGAAAATAAGAAAGAGAAGCGAAGCATAAAAGATATTTTTTATATTGCATAAGGAAAATAAAAGGAAATCATCATGATAACTGTAGCACAATTAGGAAGCAAAACTTGTGACGAACTAGAATCTCTTGCCAAGGAACAGAAAATAACCGGATATTCATCACTAAGAAAGTCTGAACTTATCTTCCAAATCCTCAAGGCACAAGCTGAACGCGAGGGAAACTTATTCCTTCAAGGCATATTGGAAATCATGCCTGAGGGTTATGGTTTTTTACGTCAGGACAACCTGCTTAGAAGCATTAACGATATCTACGTTTCGAACTCTCAAATTCGGCGCTTCAATTTAAGAAATGGGGATCTAATCTGCGGTCAGGCAAGATCTCCTAAAGACAATGAGAAATACTATGGTTTACTCCGTGTAGAAACAGTAAATGAACTTGACCCGGAACAAGCAAAACAGCGTAGTAATTTTAATTCATTGACCCCTACTTTCCCCGATACCATGATAGACATTGAAACGACACAAGATGAATTATCAACTCGGCTTATCAATATTGTATCACCAATAGGAAGAGGGCAAAGAGGATTGTTAGTATCCCCACCAAAAGCAGGTAAGACAGTGATACTAAAAAAAATCGCCTCTGCTATTATGACCAACTACAGTGACATCCACCTTATTATTTGTCTCATTGGGGAAAGACCAGAGGAAGTCACTGATATGAGAAGAACTGTCAAAGCTGAAGTGATAGCCGCAACATTTGACGAGCCAGTAGAAAATCAAATCAGGGTAGCTGAACTAACATTGGAGAGGGCTAAGCGAATGGTGGAAATGGGAAAGGATGTAGTACTCCTACTTGATGGTATAACAAGGCTTACCAGAGCCTATAACTTGGCCTCACCTGGAAGTGGGCGCACATTGTCTGGTGGTATTGACTCAGCAGCTCTACACCCCCCAAAACGTTTTTTTGGCGCCGCTCGTAATATTGAAGAGGGAGGCAGTCTAACCATTTTAGCCACCTGCCTGGTGGATACTGGCAGTCGTATGGACGAACTTATATACGAGGAGTTCAAAGGAACGGGTAATATGGAACTTCATTTAGACAGGAAGCTGGCCGAAAAGAGACTATTCCCAGCAATAGATATCATACCCAGCAGTACAAGAAGAGAGGAACTCATGCTGAATGAGAATACCGTAAAACAAACATGGTTATTGAGACGTATAGTTAATATGCTAACAGATAATGCTTCTAGCTCAAATGAAGCTACACTTAGAGTATTAACTAGATTGGGCAAGACAAAGAATAACGCTGAATTCTTATCAAATCTTTCCAGGGAATTGTAACCTTTTCTATTAACATCCTAAACCCATCCTTTTACAACGTAATTTAAGGTTCAATAAGTAAAGATCGTGCTTTATATATCAATTTTGTTGTATTTCACAACGCGTAGTTCTATAATTTTATGTATATGAAAAGAAAAGGGCCAAATTGGATATATAGAATTAAGCTAAAGATTAAAAATATACTGGGAATGAATATCATCCTCTGCGATAACTGCAAATGGAATTGGCGAAGTTCCTGTCATCTTCCTGAGCGCCCTAATGCTGTATGGTGCCCTGATTACAAGAAAAAATAGAAACCACTAATATAACTGGCACCTGTTTTTTTAATTATAATAGTTCTATGACCCTGTACATATTTTCATAACCACCGGCGAAATTGGGATTTTCCTTTTTGAAATCATCTTTAAGACTATGAAGTTTCTCAATAATTTTTTGTTTATTCCTGTTTTTAATCATGTCTGCCCATGTTGCTGCTTTACTCAGAAACAAGTTTTCAATTTCTGTAATATGAGGTAATGTCATTTGCAAAGAAGCATAGAGATTCGTATCTTCTGTAACGACACTTTCAGTCAACATTAGCAACATTTTATAGGTGCTACCACTAATATTTCTTGTCTTTTGTAGCCTGTTAAGGCTTAGTAGAGTATCAGCGGAAACAATAGCAATAAAGGAAGGTAATCCCAAAATTACGGACATCAACTCATCATGCTCATCAGGAGACATCTGAGAAACACGAGCACCTTTCTTGTTTAAATGAAGCTGAACATGTTTGGCTAAATCCTTTTCTTTACTATTTGTAGGCGTCAGTACAAAATTCTTATTTACAATGTCCACAGCGCCAGGCCCAAACATGGGGTGCACTCCAAGAACTAAACTTTTTGCAATATATTTGTGCATTAACTCCATAGGGCGAGCCTTGATAGAGCTGATATCGATGACGATCTGGCCTGGCTGTATATGACATGATATTTCTTTAACAGCCTCTTCAAAATTATCAATTGGCACAGATATTAACACTGCATCAGCCCTACTAATCGCCATTTCATTAGTCATGAGCTCCCCTGCCATTATTATCTTCGCTTTGCGAAGTTCTTCACTGCGGTTATCGCTGATCATTACTTCCATACCCTCATTTAGCAACAATCTAGCAAACCACTGCCCCATCTTGCCAGCACCACCAATTATTGCAATTCTCAATTCTTGGCCCATAGTTTTTATTTTGCCTTCCGGTATGACCCCAATAATTTTACAAATATTGAATTATTCTCAAGATTGCTCAACGCTTCTCTCAATTCATTCTCATCCCGATAACCTTCACAATCTAAGTAAAAGTTGTATTCCCATGGTTTCTGTCTGGTAGGCCTGGACTCAATTTTTGTCAGGTTAATATTCCGTAGCGCAAGTTCCTTGAGGGAGTTATATAGAGCTCCCGGTTCATGTCTCACTGAGAATACAATAGAGGCTTTATCAATTCCTGACGGCAAAGCATCATGTTTCGACAAAATAAAAAACCTCGTGTAGTTATTCGGATTGTCTTCTATACCTCTTGCGATTATATTCATCTCATACAATTCAGCCGCTCTAGCACTCGCGATAGCAGCGCTACCTTCTAACCTCTGCTCTTTTATCATCTTCACGCTGCCAGCAGTATCATATGTTGGAATTAATTCACAGTTCAGATGTTTCAAAAATATATGGCACTGCCCAAGCGCTTGAGGGTGAGAAAAGACTTTCTTTATAAAACCCAATTGCGTACCAGGATTAGCTATCAGACAATGAACTACCCGAAGTTTTACTTCACCACACACCCGTAATGATGAATCCAACAGCAAATCGTATACCTGACTTATACTTCCTTCCGATGAATTTTCAATAGGAACAATCCCAAACTCCTCTTCACCCTTTTCAACAGCCTTGAAAACTTTCTCAAAGCTCTCGTATGGTTTTATTGTAACTGAAGACCCAAAATAACTGAACGCAGCTTCTTCGCTATATGCTCCGAGTTCCCCTTGAAACGCCACACCGATAGTCTGCTGAACACTTTTACACGTTTGAATAATTTGTTTATATATGTTTTCTATCTCATCGGGATTTATCTCTCTCGACAGAGCAGCTTTTCTCACTTTCCTAAATACCAAGGTTTCTCTTTGTTTATCTTCAACTAGTTCTCCCAATTGTTTTTTTTCATCACCTATTTGCTCAGCAATTCTCACTCTTCTAGCTATAAGCTCAACCATTTCAGTGTCTACCTGGTCAATTTCTTTTCTTAAATCTTCTAAATTCATTCTATTACCCTCGGTAACAATACCGCTCTAATTGAAAAATCGCATAAAGTTATTGCCATCATTGCCTCCACAACAACAACAGCTCTCGGCACAATACAAGTATCATGTCTGCCAACTACGCTCATATCAACCACCTTCATTTTCTCTATATTCACTGCTTTTTGATTTTTTGATATAGACGCTGTAGGCTTAATAACAACCCTGAGTTCCAGAAGCATACCATTGCTTATACCGCCGAGAATACCACCGGAGTTGTTAGTTTCAGTAGACACCCTACCATCCTTAACAATAAATTGATCATTGTTCTCACTCCCTTTTCTCCGAGCTGATGTAAAACCTGAACCAAATTCCACTCCTTTAACAGCAGGTATAGCAAATAATGCTTTAGCCAAATCCCCTTCCAGAGTGTCGAAAACTGGTTCGCCCAGACCTACAGGCATATTAATCGCCAGACCTTTAATAATGCCACCAACACTGTCACCATGTTGTCTGGTCTCATTTATTAGAGTCTCCATTTCCTGTGCCGCCTTCAAATCAGCACATCTTATGTCGTTCTTACTGACATTCTCAATTATTTCGTCCAAGCATTTTGGTTTAGCTTCTATTCCTCCAATTTCTACTGTATAAGCCAGAACTTTAACTTCGATACTATTAAGTAGCTTTTTCGCTATAGCTCCAGCCATTACGAAACCAGCAGTAATTCTTCCTGAGAACCTGCCACTACCTCTATAATCATTAAATCCACCATACTTCATAAAGGCAGTATAATCTGCATGGCTTGGTCTGTGCAGTAATACAGTTTTCTCATATTCAGAAGAATCAACATCCTCGTTCCGCAGCAACAAACATATTGGAGCACCTGTGGTACTATTATTAAAGATACCCGAGAATATTTCCACCCTATCCTTTTCCATCCTCTTCGTAGTGCCAACAGCACCTGGTCTTCTATTATCAACTTCTTTTTGAATATCGTTCTTACATAGAGCCAAACCAGCAGGACATCCGTCAACGATAACACCTATACATCTGCCATGACTCTCACCAAAACTTGTTATAGTAAAGAATTTACCAAAACTATTTGCCACTTTCAGTAATTTGTCCTCCTACATCCTTAATCATTTTCCAGAATCCTGGAAATGTTTTTGATACGCAATCAGCGTTATTTATGGTTATTCCTCCATCCTTCATTCCAAGTATAGCAAAAGCCATAGCAATCCGATGGTCTTTCCAAGAGTCAATTATTGCATTATGTGTCTCATTTCCCGTTATCATTAATCGATCTCTTTCTTCAATAATCTCCAGTCCCATACGTCTCAATCCTTCTACTACTGCAGCAACCCTGTCTGATTCCTTAATCCTCCCCCTGCTTATTCCCACAAATTCACTGGTTCCAGTAGCAGTTGCTGCTAAAATCGCCATCGTAGGTAATAAATCAATACAATCCGTCAAATCAGCCTTTAGCGCTCGCAATCCTGACGATTTAACAATAATAGATTCCTTCTTCTTCTCAATCAAAGCGCCCATTTCTTTCAAAAAACATAGAAGAATCTTGTCTCCCTGCATGCTCTCCAGTTTCAGATTTGTCACTTCAATTCTTCCTGCTACAGCTCCCAAAGCCAGTAGGTATGAAGATGATGACCAATCACCTTCCACAAAATATTCAGTTGGCCTGAACAATTGTCTTGTAACCGTAAATTCAGTGAAATCATCTGAAAATTCTATATGTATGCCAAATTTCTTAAGACACTCTATCGTCATCAATATGTAGGGTTTAGATTGTAGTGGTGAACTGAGACTAATTCTGATCCCCTTCTCGGCAAATGGACCTGCAATCAACAAAGCTGACAAGAATTGAGAGCTCACATTACCTGCCAACTTGACTAACCCTCCCTTTAATGTGTCACTTTCCACCACAACCGTTGGCTCATTTTCACAAAGATAACAATTTACCCCAATTTGTCTAAGTACCTGAATTAAAGGTTCAACCGGCCTCTTTATTAATGAAGGACCCGACACTAATCTAGTTTTTCCTGGGATAACTGAAGCGATAGCGGTCATGAATCTTAATGTCGTTGCGGAGTCACTGCAGTATAAATCACACTGTGCCTCATGAAACATCCCGCCGTTCACCAATAAAGATTCCCCATCCTGCTCTA
>JAUVYX010000195.1 GCA_030602865.1 Dehalococcoidia bacterium
CATAGCTTCAGAAAGTCTGGTCCCGGCAGCAATAATGGAGGCTTTGGGTTCTGTTTACACCAATAAGTCGGTGGAAGGCTATCCGGGAGCACGATTTCATGCGGGTACAAGCTGCGTAGATGCCATTGAAGAACTGGCAATAAAAAGGGCTAAAGAATTATTTGGGGCGGAGTACGCAAATGTGCAGACGCATTCCGGCACCAACGCCAATGTAGCGGTTTACCTGACAACTCTCAAACCCGGCGATACGGTTGTGGCTATGAAATTAGTTGACGGTGGTCACCTTACTCATGGCCACCCGGTGAACCTCTCCGGGCAGTTCTATCGCTTTTTCCATTACGGGGTAAAAAAAGACACGGAATGTATAGATTATGACGAAGTAGAAAAAATAGTTCTGGAACACCGTCCCAGAATGCTGGTGGCCGGTTCCAGCGCGTATTCACGTCTCATTGACTGGGAGAGATTACGAGCCATAGCAGACAAGGTCTCAGCCTATTTTATGGTAGATATGGCTCACATTTCAGGTCTTGTAGCCGCCAGGGTTATTCCCAGCCCGGTCCCCTATGCACACTTCATTACCTCGTCAACGTACAAGACGATGTGCGGGCCACGCGGCGGATTTATCCTGGCTAAGAAAGAATTTGGCTCCGCTTTGAATCAGGCTGTTTTCCCCGGTTCACAGAGCGCTATTATTGTCAATAACGTCGCTGCTAAGGCAGTAGCTTTCAAACTGGCGATGACGCCTGAATTCCGGCAGATGGCGAAGCAAATCGTTAAGAATGCCCAGACCCTGGCACAAGGTCTTCAAAGGGAAGGGTTTCGTATTGTAAGCGGTGGCACTGATAACCATCTCATGCTGGTAGATCTGCACAATAAATCGATTAAAGGGAATGAAGCGCAGGTAGCCCTGGAGAAAGTAGGAATCAGCACCAACATGAATTTGATTCCCTTTGACCCTGAGAAACCTATGGTAACCAGCGGTTTAAGGCTGGGCACTACATCTGTTACTAACCGGGGCATGAAGGAAGAGGAGATGAGGCTGGCAGCTCAAATGATAAGTCAGACTCTGCATAACATGGGAAACGAACGCGTGGTTATCGAACTGAAAGCACAGATAGCCGACCTGTGCCGCCGTTTCCCTATTCCTGATTACGACAGCTTACATTGACCGGATGCTCCTGCTCTAGATTCTGGTAAAAAGAGACTGCTTTAAGGGAGAACCACGATGCAAAAGTTATCCAGCATGGAACGTGTCTTCATGGCACTTGACCGCCAGGAACCTGACGTTGTCCCCACGATGGAGTTATTCATCGACCCAAAGGTACGGGATGCCATACTACCCGGTGCTTCCTACGAAGACTTCATTGATTTCATGGACCTGGATGCTATCGTGATTACCGACGTAGCCAATGACAGGTATGAGGTTATGGATGAGGCTAAGGGAATTATCCGTGACAAGTGGGGTGTTATCAAGCGCAGCACCGGAGAACTTGACGCCTTTCCTCTGGAGGCACCGATTAAGTCGGAAAAGGAACTGGAGAGTTATGTCCCGCCTGACCCGGACTTATCCTGGAGATATGATGAGCTTGAAGCAGCGGTGAAGAGGTTCAAGGGGCAGAGGGCAGTAGTGGCTTTTCTTATTGATGTATTCTACGTAGTTGATGAACTACGGGGCATGGCTGACCATTATATGGATGTCATACGGAATCCAGAGCTGATAGAACAGCTTAACAGAATGGTGCTTGATTATAACCTGAAATATATTAAGAACTGTATTGAGGTGGGTGCGGATATTGTCTGGATTGGTGGTGACTATGCCACCAACTTTGGACCAGTCTTGTCTCCGAAACACATGGAAAGATTTGCTATCGGTCCCTTGAAGGCACAAATTGAGCTTTGCCAGAAATATGGAATCCGTACTATCAAGCACACCGACGGTGATATCTGGAGCATCTTCGAGATGCTTATTGAGTCTGGCCTGCATGGTATTCATCCGATAGACCCGGTTGCCGGTATGGAGATAGGGGAGGCAAAAGCCAGGTATGGTGACAGAATCTGCCTAGCAGGGAATATCGACTGTGCTCAACTGCTGAGCTGGGGAACTCAAGATGAAGTACGTCAGGCGGTGAAAGACTGCATCGCCAAGGCCGGGAAGGGTGGAGGACTTATCTGTGCATCCAGTAACTCGATTCACTCTGGAGTAAGTCCAGAGAACTACAGGGCAATGGTTAACGCCATAAAACAATATGGTACCTATCCTCTCAAACTCTAGAGGATACCGATACGGATTGGGCCTTGACGGTATGCTATGTTACCAGTCCGGTTATCCTTACCGGGTATTATCTGTAATAACGTGAAAATAAAGGCATAAAATATCTTGACATTAAACTAATTGACGTGATATACTCTCCGTATTATCTGGGCTTTTCGGGCTTCGGATAGAAGACGACAGAACAAAAGATAGAAGTCATTTTTACAATTCGGCAAGGCGGAGTCGCAGAACTTCAAGGATAAGGAGCCGAACTTAAAATGTCAAAAGTCAAAGAGATTTTCGGCGGACAACTCAAGCCACTTTCCCCGGAAGACATCAGCCGAATTCACCAGGCAACTCTAGAAATACTTGAAGAGACAGGCTTTCAATGTCAGTCACAAAAGGCTCTGGAGATTTTTGACCAGGGTGGAGCCAAGGTTAATTATGATACTAAACGCGTCCGCGTTCCGGCTAATGTGGTAGAAAAATGCATAGCCTCAGCTCCCTCCAGAATTGTTCTCGGTGGACGCGATGAAAGTAATGACCTTATCCTTGAGGGCAGCCGGGTCTACTTCGGCACTGGTACTGTTGCCCGAGATACTCTGGATCTTGAAACGGGAGACCAACGCCCTTCCACTCTGAACGACATAGCGAAACTGTCCTTACTTGCCGATGCCTTGGAGAACACGTCCTTCTTGACAGTACCCTGCACTCCTCATGAGCTTCCTGTGGAACAGTGGGACCCCAATGGAGTATATGCCTGCTTATCCAATAGCAGTAAACACGTTTCCGTAGCCGTATGGCACCCGGACGGATGTCGCGATGCCATAGAGCTGGCAGCCATTATTGCTGGCGGACATAAAGCGCTGCGGGAAAGACCTTTGCTATCCGTAATTGCTTGTGTATTCAGTCCTCTGGCGATGGATAGCATGAACACTGATATGC
>JAUVYX010000183.1 GCA_030602865.1 Dehalococcoidia bacterium
AAAGATAAAGTACACATTAATCAGCTGAATCATCATTAGTGATTGACAAGCTGCCTTAAGTGAAGTAATGTGTAAAACAGTCTCCTCTAATATTATCAAAGAAGTCACTTGGAGGGTTCTACATGGGTTTTGAAACGCAGAATGTAGAGAGAAAAGTACTTGCAATTTTAAAGGTCTTAAGCGATTCTAGTGGGGCGATGGGAGCTCGGGTTATTGCTCGCCGTTTGGAAGAACACGGGATTAAACTTGGCGAAAGGGCCGTTCGTTATCATCTCATGCTGATTGATGAGCGCGGCTTAACTCAGCTTTTAGGACGACGAGATGGGCGGATACTTACTGAACAAGGAATGAATGAGGTAAAGAATGCCTTAGTTAAGGATAAAGTTGGGTTTGCTATATCTAGAATTCAGCTACTTGCTTTTCGTACCAACTTTGATTTAAAAAATCGTACTGGCTCTGTCCCCGTCAATATATCTTTCTTCGCGAAGGAACAGTTCAAAGAGGTGGTTCAGGTAATGAAGCCTGCTTTTGAGAAAGAACTTTGCGTTAGTCACCTGGTGGCAATAGCACATGAAGGTGAGAAGTTAGGCGAATTGATTGTTCCTGAAGGCAAGGTGGGACTGGCTACTGTTTGTAGTATTGTCATCAATGGGACATTGCTTAAGGCGGGAGTTCCTATTGAATCAAGGTTTGGTGGGCTAATTCAGATTCGCGACAGACAGCCTCTTCGCTTTGTGGAGCTAATACACTATGCTGGTTCCTCCCTTGACCCTTCAGAAGTATTTATCAAAGCAGGGATGACCTCCGTGATAGAGGTGGCCAGAAAAGGTGAGGGTACAATACTGGCTAACTTTCGTGAGATACCTGCCTTATGTCGGCCGATCGTTGAGGATGTGATAGCCAAGCTCAAAGAGGCTGGAATGGGAGGCCTTTTGATGATAGGGAATACCAGTGAACCAGTGTGCCAGGTCCCTGTAGAGTTGAATCGATTCGGGATAGTTCTAATAGGCGGTTTAAATCCTGTGGCGGCCGCTGAAGAAGCTGGCTTTAATGCTGAAAATCGTGCTATGAGTACTGTTGTGGAATACAAAGACCTGATTAGATTTGAGGAACTGTGATATAAAACTGGCACGAAACAATGACAACTCATTCCTCGTCTTTAATTGAAATGAATAACGCTGCTACAAGCAGTTTATCAATATTAGCTAAGTAATGACCTGCCATACCACCGGGAGTTATCCCGTTATGCAGGTATAGGTATTATTAAAATCCTGCTATTGTTCGCAGTCCAGTTTGCCCTCGTAGGCGTTCTCGAATAGCCTGACCATGCCTTCCTCGGTGACCTTGCGTGGGTTGCGTGCAATATGTGCTGGACTTTGAAAGACGTTCTGAGAAATTGCTGCAATCATATCCTTGGTTACGCCAGTGGTTTTTATCGATGCTGGTATATCCAGGTCTTTGAGAAGCTTCTTGAAAGCCAGAGCGGATTGGAATGCAGCATCACGCAAGGACATCTCTTCAACAGGCTCGCCAAGTATCCTTGCAATTGTGGCATATTTCATTTGGTTTGCAATAGCGTTGTACTCCATCGTGTAAGGGGTTATGATGGCTACTGCGTAGCCGTGTGGCAGATGGATATCTGTTGCTGGATAAGAATAAGCATAGGCGCAGGCGTGTCCCAGCACAGTTCCCGCAGTGCCAAAGGCGAGTCCTCCCAGCAGTGCTGCCAGCGACATATTTGTTCGAGCTTCCACATTGTCCCCGCAGGCATATGCATCCCTGAGGTTTTCAGCGACGAGTTGCATAGTCTGTAGTGCGAAGGCATCTGTTATAGGGGTGGCATTGAGTGATACGTAAGCCTCCATCCCATTGCAAAAGGTGTCCACTCCAGCATTAGCTGTTACAGTAGCAGGCATGGTCATGGTGAATTCAGGATCGACCAGCGCAAGGGCAGGAAACATCAGGTTGCTGAATAATACAGCTTTACCCTGAGGAGTGGAGAAGGCTACAGCATTGGAGACCTCGCTGCCTGTCCCTGCCGTGGTAGGCATTAATACTAGTGAAGCTGGTGGATTCTGGAAAACACTCTTGAGCCATTCTGAAAGCGTGCCAGTATTGGTGATTGAAAGTGCAGATACCTTGGCATTGTCCAGTACGCTTCCGCCGCCAACCCCGATTACACTATCAAAATTTCCTTTCCTGGTGAATTCAATTGCTGCTTCACCACCAGCAACAGATGGCTCTGTCTCCGCCTTGTCCCAAACTGTATATTTGAAACCACCCTCTTTTAGTTGATTTATTACCTTATCCAGTATTCCTGATTGTTTGATAACTTCATCGGTAATGATGGCTATCTTCTTAGCCCCAAGATTTTGTAACTCCTCGCTGAGCTGCTCCACAGCTCCTAGTCCGAAGATAATCTTTCTGGCTGTGGAGAATGAAAATGTCTTCATATTTGTATCCAAAACACACTCCTTTTTTATTCGCAATCCAACTTTCCCCGGTAGGCTTTCTCGAAGAGCTTGACCATATCTTCCTCGGTAATCTTGCGTGGATTACGTGCCACATGAGTAGTGCTCTTAAAGACGTTCTTTGCTATATCAGGCAGCATGTCTTTCGTCACTCCAATTTCTTTGATTGATGTGGGGAAGTCCAGGTCCGCCAGCAGTTTCTTGAAGGCCATGGCAGAGCTGATGGCAGCATCCCGTAGAGATAGTTCTTCTATAGATTCTCCCAGCAGGGCAGCCAGGGTGGCATGCTTTTCCATGTTGGCGATGGCGTTATACTCAAGTACGTAAGGCATGGTGATGGCTATGGAATAGCCATGTGGGAAATGAAATTTAGTTGATGGGAAGACGTATGCATAGCCGCAGGCGTGCCCGATTACCGTTCCTGCATTTCCAAAGGCCATACCAGCCAGCAGTGCTGCCAGTGACATATTTGTTCGAGCCTCCATGTTGTCGCCGCAGGCGTATGCTGCCCTGAGATTATCGGGGACTAATTTTATAGCCTGTAGCGCCAGGGCATCTGTTATCGGCGTGGATTTAAGTGACACATAGGCCTCCATGGCATGACATAATGCGTCAACGCCGGTATTGGCTGTTATGCGAGCAGGTACTGATATGGTGAAGTCGGGGTCAACCAACGCAATATCAGGATACATGTGGGGACTGTATAATGCGTACTTGGATTCAGCAGTAGCGACGACCCCTGCGTTGGAGACCTCACTACCTGTTCCTGCTGTAGTTGGCATCAATACCAGTGGCCCCAGCGGGTTGGTGAACCCCTGTTTGACCCAATCCGAAAGACTGCCGGGCTTAGTAAGTGCCACTGCGAC
>JAUVYX010000161.1 GCA_030602865.1 Dehalococcoidia bacterium
CGTTCCACTATTCCGGCAACTGACTCGCCACCTTCCAGCTTGATTGCCTGTGCGCCACCTTCCTGGATGATACGACCGGCGTTATGCAGTGCCTCCGATATACTTACCTGGTAGCTCATAAACGGCATATCTCCCACCACCAGTGCCTTCTCAGTCCCCCTGACCACCGCCTTTATGTGGTGCAGCATATCATCCATGGTTACCTGTATGGTTGACTCGTAGCCCAGCATTACCATGCCCAGGCTGTCGCCCACCAGGATGAAGGGAATTCCGGCCTCATCCATAAGTTTAGCGGTCGCATAGTCATAGGCGGTGAGCATCGGTATCTTCTCTCCCCGCTGTTTCATTACAGCGATATCTTTTATGCTGACTCTCATTTGCTTACCTCCCTGTTATTGACATAATCATAGTTTTCCTGCTTTTGTATTGACTGCTTTTGATTGCTCACCATCAAGAATGCCTCTCAGCATCCCTGCTTTTTCTTCGTCTATGCTGCCACTGGCGATTGCGATGGGTATGGTCTGCCGTCCCATCTCCTTATAAGAGGATAGCAGTGAAGGGCAACTGGCGGCGATACCTTCCAGATTTTTTCGTATGGTGTCAATATCCCCGCGAGCAACAGGCCCGGTAAGGCAAGCTGGCAGGCCGATGGACTCGGCGTTGTCCACTGTCCCCCTGAGCAATGGCAGTAATGCTGGCACTGCCTCTGCTTGAGGAATGCCGAAGGACTCCCATAGTTTCGCTGCCATTCCGAGCAGAGTAACCGTGTAGTTGCTGGTGAAAACTGCTGCTGCGTGATAGAGAGCCTTGTCACCTGCCTTTAATACTATTGCCCTGCCTTCCAGCAGGGGAACTATCTGCTTAAGTAAAGATAGCAATGGGTCTTCACCTTCCAGGGCAAAGGTTGAGTCTCGTAGGTTATTTACTGCCTGGTTTATGCTGGCAAAGCTTTGCAGTGGATGAAGCGAGCCTGTTACTGCTCCGTCTCGTCGGGCTGGCTCCAGTACATCGAGGGATAAAGCGCCGCTGCAATGTAGTACATATTGTCCGCGGCGCCAGTGTATTTGCGCTGCTACATCAGGGATGGCATCATCGGTGGTGGTTATAAAAACCATGTCGGTGATATCAGCCACTTCCTGCGGCTGTTGGTAGGCATGGCAATCGGGCAGCAGAGCAGACAATCTCTCCGCCGAGGTAAAGTTGCGGCTGCATACAGCAGATATTTGATATCCAATGTGAGAAAGCCCCACCGCCATCGCGCTGCCTACCTTTCCTGCCCCGATAAAACCTGTTTTCATAGTTCTTTGCTCTCCAAATATCCTGGATAAGCGAGCTTCCAAAACCCAATAAAAAAAGGGTCTCGACAACGCCGAGACGCCCTAATAGAGAAACTATTATCCGTCTCGGTTGTCGCCAATCCAAGCGGTTGTATATTTATTCTGTTACTTTCAAGCTCGCTGCCTCCTGAGAGGTCAACGGCACTTTTTTATCTTATCAGATTTCCCCCATATTTGCACCTGTTTGCTTGTTTGTCTGTCAGGGCGTCGTTAGTCAGCTACTTACAATTAATTATCGCAACGTTTCTATCACATGCTTCCTTAACTGTGCTGCTCTCTTTTTGCTGTTCGGTACGAACCTGTCTAGCTCAGCCCAGAAATCTTTGCCGTGATTCTTGTAGCGTGTATGAACAAGCTCATGCAGAATTACATAGTCCATGAGCTCATCAGGTAGCCTGATGAGTATAATGTTGAGGCTGATGTTGTTTCTGTGGGAGCAACTGCCCCACCGGGTCTTTTGATTTCTAATGAATACCCTGTTATAGGTAAAACTATGCTTTATAGCCAGAATCTCAAGTCTTTCTGTTATCTTCGTTTTTGCCTGTGCCCTGTCGAAACTGGTGGAACTGTCTGAGATGCTTCCATTTACTCTCTCGTATTGTTTGATTTTTTTCAGGTGTTTCTGTATCCAGGTTGTTTTGGCGTGGACAAATTCCTCGGCCTGCTTAAAGGATAGCCTGCCAGGAACAGCAACTCGAACTCCGGTGAGGGGTCTAACGTAAATAATCACGTGTTTGGCACGCTTGCTGCGTTCGAACAGGACTGTCCCTGCGCCGTTAACCTCAACGGTGTGGGATTTATTCATCCTTCCGTAAAACCTGTACTCTGTCTATCCATTTTTGAAGGGGGTGCCCCTGCTAGAGAATCCCGATGCAGGCGACCTGGAAATTAACGTTCCAGATCGGGTCTGGCGAATCGTTTGGCATAGGCATTATTCTTCTTGAGCATTGGATTCCAGTAAAAATTGTTTCCCATGTACTTTAACATAGGGGAGCGAAATTTATTGATCTTTTCAGGTTGGGCCAGCCGCTGCACTATTTCTTCGTCGAATTCCCCGGGCTGCCCGAAGCATTTGCCTAGCTGGTAAAAGGCCTTGAACAGCTTTCTGGTCATCAGTGCGGGCTGCACCTGTATACCTCCAACCCCGCCCTTGATCACGGTTCCCTTGTAGACACAGCCAAGGCGCTCTGCCAGCTTCTTCAGGTATCGTGCCACGTATCGGGAGTGGATAGCTTCGGGGAAGCCAGACTGTACGATGAAACCAATATCGGGATTGCTATTTCTGTCACAAAGCGGTTCCAGCGACTCGATAAAGGTCATAACAATACCTGGCATGGCGTCGGTATAGAGAGGGAAAGCCAGCAATGCAAGTTCTGCCTCACTGAAGAGCCGGACGAATTCGTCCGGCTGCTTTGTATTCACCAGGTAAGCTATTTCATAGATGTTGCCATCGGTTGTCACAAAACCCTTGGTGAATTGCTCCAGCAGAATCCTGGTGTTGCTGTCCTTGCCCCTGGGTGAGCCGTTAAATATGGTTAATTTCATGGGCTACCTCCTCTACGGGATCGCTGGTAAGCTTGCTGAAGTAAAATGAGGTCTTAAAATTGATGGCGGTACGCTTGTAGATGTCAGAAATGATTGCAATATCTTCCTCGTCCGTGCTGGTATCTTTTTCCAGCAGTAGCCCGATACGGGGATATTTATCATATCTTCTCTGGTGGTGGACTTCACCCTGGACCATCTCAAAATATGGTAAGAGCAGCGGTATGAGCTTATCCTGTGTCTTCTTGAGTATGGCACTAATAAATCCCATGATGACAGGTGAAGCAAAGAGGACAAAGTCGGAATTGATAAATTCGTGGCGTATGGTAGCTGAATCGTCTTTTATCACGCATTCTCCGGGCGTTTTCACCCAGCAGCCAAAGCAGCCGGTACAATACTTGATGTTCATATCCCTCAGCTTGAATGAGGTGACGCTGTGCTGGCTTGCCTCCAGGCGTTGTGAGAGTTCCAGCAGGTAGTTGTCGAAGTTGAGATTTTTGGTATATGGGTTACCGTTCAAGATTGTGATTTTCATATTGCCATCTATGCTCTTAGTTCGTGGAGTAAGGAAGGAGCTAGTTTTTGCAGGCGATCTTGCAGCGAGTTGCTAGTGGAGCCATCCAGCAGGGGGGTGATGGATATCCTGTTTTGTTGCAGTGCCCACAGGTCATTACCCTGAGAACCAATGCCCAAATCGGGCAGGCGCTTGATGCG
>JAUVYX010000149.1 GCA_030602865.1 Dehalococcoidia bacterium
CTCATGAAGAACTGGCAATGTCTAATCTGGTCAGATTTTAGGATCTGAAGCAAATTTACATGAGCTTTAAGTTATAATACAAATAAAGGATGAAATATTAGATGAAAGCGGTAACTGACAAGGCAAAAATCTTAAAAAAGGAGGGAGTGAAATTCGTAACAGGTTTCCCGATGAACTTTTTACATGAAGCTCTTGCGATAGAAGACATAAGATTCATTAAATTCAGAACAGAGCGAGTAGCTGTCAATGTTGCTGATGGACTCAGTAGAGCTTCATTTGGAGATAACATTGGTGTTTGTGTTGTTCAGCATGGACCAGGTATTGAAAATGCATTTGCTGGCGTCGCTCATGCCTTTGCGGATTCTGTTCCAATTCTTGTCTTACCAGGCGGTGCACGCCGACCTGAATACTCTGTAGTCCCTGATTTCAAGATGAAGGCATGCTACAGGGAGATAACTAAATATGTAGATACTATCGACCATGCGGACCGAACTACTGAGATAATGAGGCGGGCTTATACTCAACTTAGAGCTGGACATCTAGGTCCAGTAGTTATTGAACTACCATTAGCCGTAGCCAACGAAGAATTTGATGATGCTTCATTTAAGTATGAGGCAGTCAAAAGAGTGAAAACTGGAGGAGACCCTGCTGATATCAAAGAGGTTATTAAAATGCTGCTGGCAGCGAAAAATCCTGTTATTCGTGCTGGTCAAGGTGTTCTTTATGCCCAGGCATGGGATGAACTAAGAGAGTTTTCCGAACTACTTGCTATTCCAGTTTATACTACCATGAATGGAAAGAGTGCATTTATGGAGAATCATCCGTTATCTCTGGGATGCGGTGCTCGAACAAATACAAAACAATCTATGCATTTTGTGAAAAAGGCTGACATAGTATTTGCTGTTGGCTCAAGTTGCACAAATGAAACATTTACCAGTCCTATCCCTACAGGTAAAGTTTTAATTCAGACGACTAGCGATGAGCGCGATATCAATAAGAGTTATGCTGTAAAGCAGGCAATCATAGGGGACGCCAAGATTGTGTTGAAACAGCTTATCGAAGAGGCTAAAAAGCAACTTGGTTCCGCAGGAAAGAAAGATAGTACTGCTATAGTCAAAGAAATCAAGGCTTTGAATGACGAGTTCGAAAAAGAGTGGGCTCCGAGGCTTAATTCTGATGAGACACCTATTAATCCTTACAGGGTAATACGTGACATGCAAAAAGCCCTTGATATGAAAAACACAATCGTAACACATGATTCAGGCAATCCACGAGATCAGATGGTTCCGATGTGGAAAGCAGTAATACCTGGTGGTTATATTGGGTGGGGTAAATCAACCACATTAGGTCAGGGTATGGGTCTGGCCATGGGGGCAAAACTTGCTAATCCTGGTAGGACTTGTGTTTGGGTCGGAGGTGATGCAGCAATAGGTATGGTTGGCATGGACTTTGAAGTAGCTGCTAGAGAAAACATCCCCATTCTGGCTGTTGTATTAAATAATAGTGTACTTGGTGGATATGGCGACCACTTCCCTATTGCCTCTCCTAAATATGGACTTAACATTCTGTCAGGGGATTATCCAAAGGTTGCAGAAGCACTTGGTGCTGGTTTTACTGCTAATGTAACGCAACCTGATGAAATTATTCCGACAATTCAGGCAGCAGTTAAATCCATGGCTTCTGGTAAACCAGCTCTGGTAAATATAGTAACTTCTGAAGATCCAGTATTCCCAATGTACCACAATAAGTGGTAAAAGATTTTCCTAGAGGTTAAATTGTTCTTCCCTCCAACAAAGGGTGACCTTGTTGGAGGGAAGAACTTGTTTTAGCCATAGGTTCTCTCAGCCTCTATTCTATTTTTCGATGCAATTATAGGTTTGTATTTCTAACCTTACCCGATTTAATAAATTCATCTCTAATATATTTTTCTTTCCTTTATATCTATGCTCTAATATAATAAGTTTGTTTATACGATATTTACTACTAGAATCACATCAGATACTATAATGTCTAACTACAATATATGAGAAATGATAGATAACTATGCATGAATCTGAATTGCTCCTCGACTTGGCTATTGCATTTGGGGTAGCCCTGGGAAGTGGCGTAATTGCGAGGTTACTAAAGCAACCTGCTTTTATTGGTTACGTTTTGGCTGGCATCCTCGTTGGGCCACATGCTTTAGGTGTGATCCAAAGTATAGATAACATACGTGTGTTAGCTACGATTGGCGTGGTATTGCTTCTGTTTACTCATGGTATTGAACTCTCTTTCAAGAAGCTAAAACGGATAAGGAATGTAGCGATACTGGGCGGCGTTACTCAAATCTTGGCCTGCACAGCTCTTGGGGTGATTATTGCATTGTTTTTGCTGGGGCAAGGCATTCGTGAGGCAATCGTTTTCGGTTTTCTAATTTCTCTGGGTAGTACCATGGTGGTACTTGGACTATTGACAGATAGAGGAGAGACTAATTCAGTACATGGACATGTAATGATTGGAATTATATTACTACAGGATATGGCGGCAGTTTTTGCTATGTTCATTTTGCCAGCACTGGGAGAAGAAAGTGGCAATCTGGCACATGTTCTCGGTATAGCATTTCTCCAGGCTGGGATTTTTACTGCTCTGATATTGGTTATAGGACTTCGGTTAATCCCCCGTGTTCTGAAAGGTGTTGCGCTGAGGGGTTCGCGGGAATTATTCATTATATCGGTGACAGCACTATGTTTCGGGAGCGCTTTTGCCGCTCATCACTTTGGATTGTCGGCTGCGTTAGGTGCCTTTGCTGTAGGCCTTATGATAAGCGAATCTGAATTTGCACACCAGGCATTCGGAGATATGGTGCCACTACGAGATGTATTTGCAGCCCTTTTCTTTGTATCGATAGGTATGCTTGTTGATTTGCAATTTTTAGTTGCTAATATGACAACACTGATATTGGTAGTTGCAGCTATTATCGGCGGGAAAGTAATAATTACTTCTGGTATTGTCAACCGGTTCGGTTATAAAGGTAAAACTGCACCTTTGGTTGGTGCTGGGATGATACAGATTGGAGAAGTTAGCTTTGTTCTGGGGCAGTTATCTCTAAATGCTGGAGTAATCACTACATATACCTATTCGATTATGCTTGGTAGTGCAGTAACAACCATTATACTGACACCATTCGTATTCGCTATAGTCTCGCGGATATGTATCATGCAGAGAAGCACTGCTCATATTATTATTGAGGATGAAGAAAAGGGGTCTATTGTAAAGGCCTTGGTTAATCATGTTGTACTATGCGGTTATGGGCGGGTAGGTATCAATGTTGCAAGATTTCTTGAACACCTTAATATCCCCTATGTGGTTATTGAGCTTAATCCGGTAGCGATATCTAAACTTAGGGATAACATGGTACCCTGCGTTTATGGCGATATTGGAAACCCTAATGTCCTTTCCGAGGCAAGAATTAAACAAGCATCTATCCTGGTGTTGGCGATAGAAGATCCTGTGGCGATAAGGCTCGCTCTGGACCATGCTCAAAGAATTAACTCAAAACTGGATATAATCGCTCGCGCTCATAATGATTCTGAGTTCGAATTTCTGGAAAGTAAAGGTGTTTCAGAAGTGGTCCGGCCTGAAATGGAGGCAGGTATAGAACTGGCGCGGCACATATTATATCGCTTTGGTATTTCTCCAGTCACTATAGACAAGATCATAGGAAAACAGAGGACAAAACCTCGTACGGGCAAGTGATAGTTAGAGCGAGGATCTTCTCTTAAGCTCTAACTATGCAACCGATGATGAAAT
>JAUVYX010000223.1 GCA_030602865.1 Dehalococcoidia bacterium
CTTTCATACGTATGAGGAAATCCTGGTCGCTGCTCTGAATTATGGCCTCTGGGTGTCCAAACGTTGTTATTTCCTGCCGTAGTTCCTCCTGCTGAACCTGTGGATTGAAACGAAGGGTCATAGAAGTGCCACCAGTAAAATCAATCCCTGGCTGCAACCCAAAAACAGCTAACGAGACAACTGATAATCCCATCGCTATAGTAGATATCAGAAAAAACCATTGCTTTTTCCCCATAAAGTCGATCATTTTTCAACTCCGTAAGCTTTTAAATCTGTAATTATCTGGCTACTGACAATGAAGCGAAGAAAGGTTCGAGTAATAACGATGGCAGTAAACATACTCAGTGCTACACCAATAAATAGAGTAAGTGCAAAACCCCTGACCATAAAAGCACCAAAGGTACCACCCAGCCAGAAAAGAACAATGCAGGCAATGAAAGTGGTAATATTACTATCTCGAATAGCTGTCCATGCCCTGTTAAACCCAACCTCCACAGCCATTTTTAAATTGTGACCAGCACGTAACTCCTCTTTCATCCTCTCAAAGATGAGTACATTAGCATCTACTGCCATACCTAAAGATAAGATAGCAGCAGCAATTCCTGGCAAAGTTAATGTCAGGTTCATAGAAAATATCTTAAAGATGGCTACTAATAGTGTTCCGTAAATAACAAGGCTCAAGCAAGCTATCAAACCAGGGAGACGATAGTACAAAATCATAAACAGCAGTAGCAGTATCAAACCAATCTTAGCCGCCAGTATGCTTTTACTTACAGAATCAGCTCCCAATGAGGCGTCCACATCTCTCTGGTCAATAAGATCTAACGGAAGATCCAGAGCACCAGAATTGAGCTTTATCGTCAGGCTTTTAGCCTCTTCAATAGTAAAGTTACCCTCAATACGCCCTGGAGTACCCGATGTTATCACACTCCGAACCACGGGCATTGAGATTATATCCTTATCGATGGCAATAGCCAGAGGTCTATTCAAATTAGCCTCAGTTATTTTCTCAAAGAGATAAGCCCCCTCACTATTCCACTCAATAACAACCACAGGCCCTTTATAGGGGTCGATATCCTGATAGGCCCGCTTTAAATACTCCCCAGTAAGAGCTTTTACTTTGCCATCCTTTCCTTCCGCTTTAGCTGGTTCATCACTAAACACCCAGTAGCCCTCTTCGTCAAGCACAGGTTCATTATTTTCATCCAGTTCCTGTTCCACAAAATAAAGCTGTCCGGTTTCACCTATTAGCTCAATCGCTTTATTGATGTCTTTCTCTCCCGGTAGTTGAATCAGTATCCGATCAGCCCCCATTCTCTGGATTACTGGTTCAGTTGCCCCATATTCATTAACCCTTCGTTGAATTTTTTCAACTACTGCTGATAAGGCAACTTCATCGCTAATATCAGGATCTTTCTTTGACAAATCAGCCCGATAGAGCAACTGACTGCCGCCACGCAGATCAAGTCCCAGGGTTAAACCATCAGAACCAAGTAGCTTTTCATTGAAAGGAACTATTTGCCATAACGCCAATCCAAACAATACAACGATGAATATAAGCAGATAACGATTCTTCTTCAAATTACTATCTCGTGCCACAGCGTTGTTTATTTAATTCTTTCTCCGCCAACGCCAAGGCTTCCTCTCTGTTATTTATATCACCACTGGCTTGAGCCTCATGTAACATTGTTAGCAACTCCCCAAGCAACGGACCAGAAGCCAGGCCAAATTTCTCCATCAGGTCATATCCATTCACAATCTTAACCGGCTGAATCCTGGTTTGTTGTTCTTCATACTCTTCCAGAATATAAGACATCAATTGGCAATGTTTTCTCCATCCCCTCATAGTTGCAAGAGGTCCCAGACAAGCCAGGTAGTCAGCTAATGCTAATAATAGAATATCAATTCCCGAATCTCCTCTATCGCGAAAATAGCGATAGACTGCCTTACTGGTAGGCAAGCCACCCTCTATTGCCATCTGAACGGGATGGAGATGATGCATTACCATATCTTCCACAAGCCTTGTTTCACGCCCACTGAAACGTAATCTTTCCATTATGTTTGTTACAAGCTCCGCACCCTGCTTTGCGTGCCCTATAAAACGTGCCCGTCCATTGTCATCCAGAATTTTTGTCCTAGGTTTAGCCACATCATGAAGCAAGGCTGCTATTTTAAGGAGAACTCTGTGATTACTGCCCTTGGAAACCTCCTGGGATATATGTTTTTCAATCTCTTCTGACCAGATAGCTGTAGCCAACATCTCTCCATTGCTATACTCCCAATCGCTTTCACGCATAACGAACTCAATCGTCGCCACTGTCTGAAGAGAATGCTCGAATATATCCCAAAAATGCACAGTGGGTTGCACTACTCCCTTTCCATCCATCATCTCAGGGAGCAAAGCTGTTAACAGCCCCAGATTATCCAAACGGCGAAGATTATGCGCTGCTCCAGGCAAATGAAGCAAGCGAAGCAATTCTTCCCTAATCCGCTCACCAGCAACTTTGCTGACAGATTGTGAACACTCTCGAAGAAGAACTTCAGTATGTTGCTCAATCTCAAAATCAAGCTCAGCAGCCAGCCGCACTGCCTTCAATAACCTAGCAGCATCATCCTTAAATGCTCGATCACTTACCACTCGCAGCACTTTATTTTTTATATCTTCTCTGCCAGAAAAAGGATCGATGATCTTCATTGGAGATTCCACACTAAACCCATCAAGTTCAACAGCCATTGCATCGATAGTGAAGTCACGACGGGCGAGGTCTGATTCAATATCCCCTGAAAAAGAGGAAAAATCCAGATGCCATTGTCTCTCTTCCTCAACTACCACAACTCTGGCTATGTTGTTCGTCCTGTCAAGCACTACAAACTTTCCGCCAAACTCTTCAGCAACAGCCTTAGCGATAGTCAG
>JAUVYX010000157.1 GCA_030602865.1 Dehalococcoidia bacterium
TCTGCCGCGGAATCGTCCCCAAGGAACTGGGAGTAGAAACAAGCGATATTATAAGAGGTGTATTCCCCTTTGTTGGACTTATAATAATCGGTCTTATCCTGTGTGTTATCTTCCCGCAGATTATCCTGTGGCTACCGAATACCTTGGTAAGGACAGGATGGTAATCTCTTAGTGATACAGGAAAGGCCTGTCCCAGGTTAGGTCAGAGATATAAGGAGCAGGGTATACATACCCTGCTCCTTATTCTATATATTGGTAAATATGTCCCTTATCTAATAGACTTCTATAATACAGCCTCATAGTTTACATCTATGTTTCAGAGAAATAGAAAGGTTTTACCTGTAAATGAGAAAGGTACTCAGAATTATTGATTCTGTCAATGAGACCGTAGGCGCATTATCCAGTTGGCTGGTTATTGCCATGGTTATCGTGATCCTGTACGAAGTAATCGCCCGATACATATTCAACGCTCCAACAACTTGGGCTTTTGGCAGCATGCGACTGATTGGAGGTGCCCTTATCGTGCTTGGCTGGGCATATGCCCAGTTGCATAACTCACATATCAGGGTGGATGTCTTTTACTCCCACTTCTCAGCCAGGAAAAAAGCTGTTGTTGATATCCTGGGAAGCTTACTGTTCTTTTTCCCTCTAATTGGAGCCTTTACCTATTTTGTAATCTCACGCGAACTGGAGTTGTTGTTAACAGGCCGGCTACTAACGTCCAGTTTCTGGTGCTCTCCATCCAGCCTATACGGCGTGGTAATTATGCTGGGATTATGCCTTACCTGCCTCCAATTCGCTGCCCAACTGGCTCGTGATATACATGCACTTATAAAGGGGAGATCAATATGATTGAGCTTAGCCCAGAAATATATACCCTTATATTTGTGGTGGCGATACTGATTGGGGTCCTGGCTGGCTATAACATAGCCCTTGTCATAGGAGGAGTAGGAGCAATATTGGGATATCTTACTCTAGGCCCCCTTGTAGCTGTACTGGCAAATATGCGCATCAGTTCTATGCTGTTGAACTACAATATGCTGGCCATTCCACTGTTCACTTTTATGGGAGCAATACTGGCCCATTCCGGTATAGCAGACAGGTTGTATGGTGCCCTGCACATGTGGCTGGGAGGATTAAGAGGAGGATTGGCGCTGGGGACTGTGCTGATTGGCACTCTCCTTGCTGCCTGCCTCGGAGTAGTACAGGCTTCAGTAAGCATGCTCACAGTGGTAGCCCTGGGACCCATGATAAATAGAGGGTACGCCAAAGATCTGGCGTGTGGCTCAGTTTGTGCAGGTGGGACATTAGGCATTCTAATTCCTCCCAGCATCATGCTGGTTGTTCTTGGTCCCGCAACCGGACTATCTGTGGGCAGATTGTTCATGGGTGCCATCTTTCCCGGACTCCTGCTCTCCGCCCTGTACTGTGGCTATATAATAATTCGATCACTGTTAAACCCTAATATAGCACCGGCAGCACCGCTAGAAGAGAGACATGCTCCCCTATTAAAGAAACTAAACATGCTGCTCAGTTCGCTTGTCCCACCGGTGATATTAATACTAGCAGTCCTTGGCAGTATATTCTTTGGGATCGCCACCGTATACGAGGCAGCAGGTGTTGGCGCTGCCGCGGCTGTTCTACTATCTCTTGCCTATCGTAAATTAAGCTGGCAAATATTTAAACATTCCTTGCGAGAGACGCTCAGAATAACCGGTTTTGTGATGCTTATTACCTGCTGTGCCTACTTTACCGTCGGTATATTCATGTACCTGCGCTGTGGAGCCGTCATAAAGGATATTATCCTGGCCATACCAATGGGACGATGGGGAGCTTTTGCCGCTGTAATGCTTACTATTTTCATACTGGGTATGTTCATCGACTGGATAGGGATAATTATGATAATTGCTCCTATAGTTGTGCCGCTAACACCTGTATTAGGATTCGACCAACTGTGGTTTACGCTGATGATTTGTGTTAACCTCCAAATGGCTTTTTTAACTCCACCCTTTGCATCAGCCATATTTGTCTGCAGGGGTACAGCCAAACCTGAATTGGGAATAACCACCATGGATATAATCCGTGGCGTAATCCCTTTCATCATATTAATAATAGTAGGCCTTGGTCTATGCATATTGTTCCCCCAGATACTACTCTGGCTCCCTGATAAGATGATAAGATCTTCATGGTGAGACGGGAGAGTAATATAATAAGTTTAAGTGGACAGTATAAATTGGGAATGTGGCTAAGCAACCACTAATACGGACAAAACACAAAGGAGGATTGAGAAATATGAAAAACAAAGATGCTAAGGCCATGGCTGACAAGGCTTATAAGCTGGGATATGAGTACGAGAAGACCTATCGAGGATGTGCCCAGTGCATAGTAGCAGCCGTACAGGATACCCTAAATATCAGGAATGACGACGTCTTCAAAGGGGTAACTGGCTGTTCCGGAGGAGGAGGCTCGCTTTGTGATGCCGGCTGTGGAGCTTACGTAGGAGGTATAATTCTGCTCAGTATGCTGTGGGGTAGAGAAAGAGATAATTTTGCAGATCCAGACAAGGTCAGGGCAAGGACCTCCGAGTTGGCCAGAAAACTGCATGACAGATTTATAGAAGAATACGGGACCGTTATATGCAGGGATATACATATGAAATTATTTGGCCGTTTTTTCTATATGGCTGACCCGGACGAAGCCGAAAAATTTGATGAAGCAGGGGCTCACAGCACTGTTTGCCCTGAGGTAGTAGGTAAGGCTGCAAAATGGGTCACAGAAATCATCCTGCAGGAAAAGTTATTGCCTGAGGACTAACCATCCGAGTATTCACCGAAAGGTAGCAATATAAAGATAATTTTTCATGTTCAAATTGTGTTAGAACATAAAATATGTAAAGGGGAACAATTGATATGAGCTCTATTGGCATAGATATAATAGAAATAGAGCGTATAGGGTCGGCCGTAAAGCGATGGAAGAAACGTTTCCTGAATCGAGTCTACACCGATGCCGAACTAAATGCCTCTGGAGACAAAGTTTCAGCCTTAGCCAGCCGATTTGCCGGCAAGGAGGCAGTAATGAAAGCTCTTGGTACCGGAACTAAAGGCGTCGGCTGGCGCGACATTGAAATACTATCAAACAGCGATGGCAAGCCACTGGTACACCTTTACGGAAATGCCCTTAATAAAGCCAAGGAATTGAACCTAACTGAATTCTGCATCAGCCTTTCTGACACTAAACAATATGCTGTAGCCGCCGTGATAGCCAATTGAAGCTCTTCTACATCTGTTAGGAGAGAGTATCTGTTATAATTGCAGCACATGTTAGCCAAGATTAAAAGCTGCGCTGTAGTAGGGCTTGAGGGCGCCACAGTAGATGTCGAAGTTGATATATCCCCTGGATTACCGTCATTTTCCATTGTAGGATTGGCTGATAAAGCAGTCCAGGAAGCCAGGGAAAGAGTACGAGCAGCAATCAAGAACTCTGGCTATTCTTTTCTCAACAGGCGCATCACTGTAAATCTGGCACCGGCAGATTTGAAAAAAGAGGGGCCAGCTTACGATTTGCCTATAGCCATAGGCTTGCTAGTCAGTTCAGGCCAATTACATGCTGATCTCAC
>JAUVYX010000240.1 GCA_030602865.1 Dehalococcoidia bacterium
GGAAAACGGGGCCTTGAAACCCTTCCTTTATAGCAGCAGCTAACACGCAGGCGGTATATTCGCTTGGCCTCTGGGCGGTATATTCTATCTCAGAGCGGGCAATCTCAAAGATGAAAGCACCGGCCTTATGTTTTTTAGCTGTCTTGAAGATAGCCCTGGCAACCTGATAGGTGATGCCACGGATATTTATCGCGGGGACTGTTCTGCTGCTATAGAGTCCTTTACCCGCAGCACTATAAAGGCCCTGGATGCTGGCAGGATAGATTCCATTATCAAAAGCCAGTTTTTGAATTTCCTGTCGGTACTCTTTTCTGGCGCTGTCATCGTCAGCAAAAACGGAGTTTTCTATTAAGGCATCAATTTCGTATTTCATGGTGATAATTCTTCTCCATAAAGATTTTTTATCCCATCTTCAACTATCAGCTATATCTTTAACTTGTTCTTCTTCCACCTAAACTTTACTATATCATATCAACTTAGCGAAATGTCTCAAATCTAATATAGCAACAGCATCAATACCCAAAAATCTTCTCATTCTGCGACCATATGCTAAATGAATTATAGTATTCAAAATCCACCGACATGGTTCTATGAAACTTGTCCGGAAAAGGGGTACAGGTTCACAGTGGTGCAATGCTAACTTAATAAGTGATAGAATCCTCAAGGGCAGGTTAGTTTCGGTAATAAACAGCATAGTCCAAAAAAGAAACAGGAGCGAGGGTATATGGAACTGTCAGTAGAGATGAAAGAAAGACTTCAAAACGATCCGGCACAGTTTATTGTGCAGGAAATTAAAGAATGTGTATGTTCGGGTCCAGCTAATCGTCTGTCGTTCATGAATGATTATATTATGTGGGATGAGCCGCTGGTACAGTTTGCTGATGGGGACGATCCTATCTTCACTGAATACAAAACCATTATCGCTTCTACTTACCTTACTCCCCGAGAGGCACTTGCTAAAACCTATAAGAAAAAGTCAGACGATTTGCCGGAACGCCTTTCGGTAATAAGCTGGATTTTACCTGCCGTAGAAGAAACTCGCAAAACTAACCGTGTTGAGTCACTCGTCCCCAGCCGCCTTTGGTCTCATACCCGCTGGTATGGAGAGAAATTCAATGAAAAATTGCGTGCACACATTGTAGAACTTCTCACTACTATGGGATATCTGGCAGTGGCACCATTTTTACAACCTTATTTTGAGATATATGCCAATGAGAAAGGCCCTTACTCAAATTGGTCGGAACGACACGTGGCCTTTGCCGCCGGTCTTGGCACTTTCAGCCTTTCAGATGGCTTTATTACTGAGCGTGGAATTGCTCACCGTTGTGGCAGTGTGGTTACTGATCTGGTGCTGCCCATAAGTCACAGGACAGCCGAAAGTCCATATTCAAACTGTTTATTTTATCTGGACGGAAGCTGTAAAGCCTGTATAGACCGCTGCCCGGCTGGAGCTATTACAGAGAAGGGTCATGATAAGATAAAGTGTCTTGATTACCTGAATAGTATCGGTTATTCGTCGGATGCATTGAAAGATGGATATGATAATGATAAAAGCGTAGCTGGTTGTGGCCTCTGCCAGACGAAAGTCCCTTGCGAATTTCTGAATCCGACAAGGAAGAAAAAACAGAGTATTGAGAGACCTGGGTAATTACACAAAGCTATTCTGATCTTATCTTCAATCACCATTGAGCTGCTTTCCAAGTGACCAGGATACAGCCAACAATAAGATGCAATATGTATTAACTGATAACTCCTCTGCATAATATTTGTGGTCTCTTCAACTGGTTGCTATGATATCCAAGGTAATGGTATAAAAAATATCCACTAATTGGAGTACTGCTGAAAATGAATAAGCCGTCGGGACAAGAACTAAGATTAGCCTTCAATGTACCCAATACTATCACCGCAGTACGTGTTGTTATGGCTATAATTATCGTCTGGCTCTTGTATATAGGCGGTGAAACTAAAATTCTCGCAGCGGGCATTCTTCTCATTATTGCTGCACTTACTGATTGGCTGGATGGGTTTTTAGCTCGCAAACTGGGACAATCAAGCTTGGCCGGGTCGCTTTTTGACCTGGTCGCTGACGAAATACTTTTTATGCCAGCTCTAATAATGGCAATAGCTACAGGGCTGTTTTCAAGGACAGATGCCCTGATGCCTTTGAATCCTTATCCCTATGCGGTACCGGCACTTGCTGGAGGAGTCATGGTAATAGTGGGTGTAGCCACCTATCTTTGGAAGCGCCGCAGTCGAGTATTTGATTTCCCTACTCCGACAGGGGTAGCCAAGGTTAATTTCTGGTTTTGGCTGGCCCCACTAATTATAGCTATTTTAGGCATCGGCCCGGATATTCTCCTTGCGGTGATGATGTATATTGCGATTATCTCTACAGCGCTCACCTTCTACTCCTATCTGAAGAAGGGCAGCTATGTTTTTACTGACTGACCCTGCGCTCTGTTTGTATATATTCACCGGATAGAATATATACATATTGTGTACAAAACTACTCATTTCCAGAACGCATAGACATCGTATCTATTATTGCGGATTTCATCCCCTCTTTGTCATTCCTCCTAAAGCAGGAATCTACTTTATGCAACAAGCTTAAGCAGGCAATGCGTGAGATTCAGGGTGGTATAAT
>JAUVYX010000128.1 GCA_030602865.1 Dehalococcoidia bacterium
CGTTAGAAAAGGGTACGTGGTGATTAAAACCCTCCCTTCCACATCAAACCTTTCAATGCTTAAATTGGTAGCAATCCGTATTGGTTTATCCTTGCTCAGCGTAGCAACTCCGCTGTAGCCCTTCCTCTGGGAAACACTCCAATAAGTATAATAACCTTCTGGGTGCTCAACGCCAGAAGGGATTTCTCCTAATTGAGCTTTTATCTCCTGTAAACAAAGGACATCAGGAGATTCATTAAGAAACCAGGGAAGGAAACCTTTTTTATATACAGCCCTGATTCCATTAATATTCCAGCACAGTATCCTGATTTCTCTCTTGGTCATGTTCGGCTTACAATAGTATAATTTGGAATAAAAGCTAGAGTAACATATCTACCCATATATAAATATTTCTGTTTAACAGCGGAGAAGTACACAGGTATATAATATAGCAAAGATCGCCTTCTGGCAGCAGAAGGACTTCTATACTGATGAAGGAGGAACTCGTAGTGAAAACCAAAGTTGCGATATTTATAGATGGAAGTAACCTATATCACTCATTAGAATCTAATTTCAAGCGTCACGATCTAAACTTTACTGAGTTCGCAAATAAACTTACAGGAACAAGAACACTATTCCGCATCTATTATTACAACATACTCCAGGATCAATCTCAATGGCCAGAGACTCACAATGAACAACAGGATTTCCTTGATGGTCTTCTCAAGACACCTTTTCTGGAAATTCGCCTGGGCACCACTAAAATAGCCCAAGGTATTCATATTGAAAAAGGGGTAGACATCATGTTGTCCACAGACCTGGTGGACTTTGCATGGAATAATCTATACGATGTTGCTATATTGGTAAGCGGGGATGCTGATTTTGTATACGCTATCCGTTCAGCAAAGAACAAAGGCAAACATGTCGAGATAGCTTATTTTGACAAGAGTATATCAAAAGATCTCTGGAATATAGCTGACGACCGCCACCTGCTAGACAGGACCTTTTTTAAGGGACTATGGGTCAGTAAACGTTACTCCAAACGTAAAAGACCAAGCAGAGGGAAAATCAGGGACAACTAAAGCATAGTACCAATAGAAATAGTCCTATCCCAAATAAGCTAAGCAATCCAATTCTGTATGAGATCAGCAGAGGACATTTCTAATGAGTTAAAATGGAGGACATTTCTATCGAGTCTTGACATCCCAAAACACCTCTGGAGAAGAGATAAATGAAGCTTATGGGGTGCTTGGTGATCCTCAAAAAAGAGACAATTATGACCACTTTGGCACTGCTGGTAATGTTAGTGACGTTTTTAGCAGCCCCTTCACCAGGACAACATTTGACAACATAATTAAGGATTTCAGCATGGCGGGACTCGGGTTCGATTTTCTGGATAGCATATTTCCAAATCCGCACAGAGGCAGAGGTGGCTCATTCTCGTTCAAGAACTTTATCAGGCAAAGAGAAACAAGTTTTGAAGCTTGGCCAGGAAATATAATAAACTTGAATGAGATATTTTGCCAAGCGACCAAGCCAAAGCACCGTGTACTGCGCTATGAACTCGCTATCACTACCATAGAAGCCAAACAGGAGACAATAAAAATCCTTAACATTAATAAAAGGAAACTGGAGGTCAAAATCCCTCCAAGAGTAAAAACAGGTAGCGTAGTCAAACTTAGTAATGCATGCATGTTACTTGATGGACATTCCGGCGACATATTGATAACAATACAAACACTTTAATATATTATTGTTACATATTACTATCTGGAGGCAAGAAGATTCTTCACCATGTTCACAATGTTGCTTGTCTTTACTGTCTTTGTTTTAGCAAAGGAGACATACTTTTAAACTCAGCCGTTCCTGCTCGTTCAAGTAGTTGGAAGATAATAGTCTCAGTACTGCTGATTACCGCTCCGGCTTGACCCGCAATACTCAACCCTGCTTGCCAGTCTGATTTATAACGAGAACAGATAGCATCACTTACAACACTCACTTCATAACTATTGGCAAGTAAATCTAACACCGTCTGTAGTACACAGACATGCGTCTCAAGACCAGCTAAGATAAAATGTTTAACACCAAGGCTCTCCACTTTCTCCAGAAAAGCAGGTTGCCGATAACAACTAAATGAAAGCTTCTCTACTGGTTGATACAAGTCACCCAATATCTCTATCAATCCTTTACTTGTTGGTCCAAGTCCACAAGGATATTGCTCCGTTACTATGAGTGGTATCTTTATCAGCCTGGATAAACAAACTAATAGTTCAATATTCTTGGTTACACTCCTGCAGATATCTTTCTCCATTGCTCCAAGAAGCTTTTCCTGGAAATCTATCACTACAAAAGCTACATTATCTTTATGAGGATGAAAACGACTATATGACACCATTTCGTTATTCTTTAATCCCATAAGCAGGAATAATTAACGCTTGGTATATTGCTTTGCCTTACGAGCTTTCTTAAGACCGTATTTTCTACGTTCTTTGATCCTTGCATCCCGGGTGAGCAAGCCTCCTTCACGTAATGCTGCTCTAAATAGTTCATTCTCTTTGACCAACGCCTTGGCAATGCCATATCCGATAGCATCTGCCTGCCCACTTCTACCTCCCCCAGTAACTTTTACCATAACACGATACTTACCTACAGTATTAGTAACCAAGAAAGGTGTCTCTATAGAACGCTGGTGATCGAGACGAGGAAAGACTTCACTATAAACTTTATTATCAACAAGTATACTGCCTTCACCTGGTAGCAGCCTGACCTGCGCTATCGCGCATTTACGTTTGCCAGTAGCCCAAACATAGTTCTCTGTACTCATTAGCTATCACTCCCCTTTCCAGCAAGCTGGGCATGATGTGGATGTACATCATTAGAATAAACCCTTAGTTTTCTGAACATGGCTGCCCCCAAACTATTGTGCGGCAGCATCCCCTTGACCGCTAGCTCAATAACACGAGCAGGGTTTTGTTTAAACACATTTGCATATGTCGGCTTCTTCAATCCACCATGATATCCAGAATGTCTATAATAGATTTTCTGTTCTGTCTTCTTCCCAGACACCTTTATCTTGGCAGCGTTTATTACTACCACATAGTCACCAGTATCAATGTGAGGCGCATATATTACCTTATGTTTGCCCATGAGTATTCTGGCCACCTCAACCGCTAACCTCCCCAGCATTTTGTCAGAGGCGTCCATTACATGCCATTCATGTACAATATCCTTAGTGCTAGGAGTATATGTTTTCATTTTTGTCCTCCAAGAGGCTTAGCATAATTAACCCTGGTTAGACATAACCCACGAGCTGGGGCCACTGGCCCAGCCAAGCCTAAGTGTTTCTCTTCAAAAATATCACGGAATTTCCCAAGTTTTATCTTTCCCAAACCCAGGCTCGTTAACAATCCAACTGTACTACGCACCTGACGTGGTAAAAAGGAATTAGCTTTAATTTCAATAGTAACAAAATCATCCTGTCGATTTACCTCTGCATTATAGACATATCTCATAGTACTTTTACCTTCTTCAATAGCAGGGCAAAAAGAAATAAAATCGTGCTCTCCTTTAAGAAGTTGACATGCCTCACTCATAACTTCGATATTCAATTTATTCGGAATAAACCACGCAAACATCTCATGAAACGGCGATCTAACATTTCTGTTAAATATCTTATAACAGTATTCTCTACTCAAAGCGTCCCTTCTCACATTAAAATCCGTATTCACAACATACGTTGCCTTGACTTTTATATCTCGGGTTAAGTAATAATTCAATCCTCTAACAAACGTTTCTGTGCCAAATTCTTTTACTGTCCAAAAACTAAACACCTGTCCTTTAGCATGCACCCCAGCATCAGTCCTGCTAGCTGCCATGATTCTACCGGTCTCCCCACATAGCATCTTTAGAGCCCGTTCAATCTCTCCCTGAATAGTAACTACCCCAACCTGCCACTGAGAACCATGATAGCGTGTGCCATTGTATTCTACAACCAAAGCGTATTTCGCTGGCTCCACTACTTAAACCAGTTCGATTTGAGCCATGGCAGCATTGTCACCCTTCCGAGGCCCTAACTTCACCAGTCGAGTATACCCACCTGCTCGCTCGCTGTACCCTGGCCCTATCTCCTTAAACAGTTTGGCAACAACTTTCTTATCATTACTGAAAGCCAAAGCTC
>JAUVYX010000201.1 GCA_030602865.1 Dehalococcoidia bacterium
CGGTGCAGGATCTCCAAGCTCTAAATCCTAATCACTAAATACTAAACAAATTCAAAGTCATAAATCCCAGATTCTAAACTTGCTGCCTCAACGCCGCCTCCGAATCACCTCCCAGATTGCCGCGCTACGCTCGCAATGACAATTATCAACCATGTCATACCCGCGAAAGCGGGTATCCACCATCAGGCCCAATTTAAGGCGGTGAGTTCATTTTAATCCAGGTATGTGGTTTATAGTACCGTCATTATTAAGAGAGTGTCAGTCGTTTTTCATCGCCTGGTAGGTGGCTATCTCGAATTGCTGCGGGAAGCAGAATCCAAGCTTGCTTCCAGAGCCGAAAACCTGGGTAAATGAAAGAGCAATCAGTTTCTCTACCGGATCGATGAAGAAGTAAGTGCAGGCGATGCCTCCCCAGCCGTATGTTCCCACCGAGTTGATGCTGGCAGATTCGGTCATGTTTGTTTTTACACCGAGGCCGAAGCCGTAGCCCCATCCGTAACCACGGTGGTAGATAAACAGGTCGTGAGTATGGTTTTCTGACATCAGGTTAACTGACTTGGGACTGAGCAGGCGGGCGCCATCCAGTTCACCGCAGTTCAACAGCATCTGGCATAGTCGCAGGTAGTCTATGGGCGTGGACAGGACACCTCCAAATCCGCCCATACCGGAGTTTATGCCTTTGGCTATGGTACGCTTCATACATGATTGCGGATGGTCAGATACCTTCAGATTCCAGGATTTATTCCAGCAATACTCGGTTGTTAATCGCTCAAGTTTTTCTTCAGTCAGGATAAATGAGCTGTCTTTCATTCCAAGGGGCCCGAATATCCTTTCCTGGAAGAACTCCTCTATGGTTTTCCCTGAAATGATTTCCAACAGCACGGTGAGCACGTTGAATTCAAAGCCGTAATTCCAGTCTGTTCCCGGTTGAAAGCTGAGCGGAATTCGGGCAAGTTTATCAACAGCCTCTCTGATTGTGCCTTGCGGGCTGACTGTACCATCGTCCCAGGGGAAAAATGTCGTGCCCTTGATGGCTGCGGAAAGCTCTTTGATATATTCAACGGGTGTCAGACGGGCAGAAGCAAGTCCGGCGGTGTGAGTGAGCAGGTCTCTGATGGTAAGTTCACGCTCGACAGGAACGGTACAGATATTGTTTCTAGACCAGTACCTGGCTTTACCTCGAGGAGGCTGGTGTATTATCACGGTCTGGTTGGCAAAGGAGGGCAGGTATTTAGAAACAGGATCATCGAGCATCAGCTTGCCCTCTTCGTAGAGCATCATTATAGCGATGGCAGTGATTGGCTTGGTCATCGAGTACATGCGGAAAAGGCTATCCTTTTGCAGTAGTTTTTTTGATTCGATATCCATAAAGCCCTGGGCCTCGTGGTGAACCACCTGTCCACGCCGCATCACCAGCGTTACCGCGCCGGGGATGTCGTTTTTGTCTATCAGTTTGCGTACCAGTTGGTTGATTCGTTCCAGTCCATTGCGTGAGAATCCAACCGTTTCAGGCGATACTACCTTGATTTCTTTACTGCCTAACATAACAGTTTCCTTCCGTAGAGTTTATTTAGTAATTATATGTTTATTGCCTAAGTATAAGCGTAGCAATTGCTGCAAGTTCTTGAGCAATCTGTAACCGTTTGGATTTTTCAGCAGGCCATCCTATTATATTGGCATGTCGGTGAGGTTTTTTATCAGGGACAACTTGCAAATCTTGTGTTTCGACTGCCAAGGCTGTGATTTCAGCTCTTCCGTGTAAAGTTCTATTACTTGAGCGATTCACTGTATTTTCCCATATCTTCCATATCTCGTCTTCTGTTAGCCCATCAATACGAAATACTGAGATTTCCTTGCTATCATCCCTTGGCATAAAAACTGCTAGTTTTACTGCTTTATTCGGACGGCTATATAGTCTACTACTGTTCAAATATCTAGACAGAGGTTCCTCTGGTTTTACAATGTTTGATAATTTCAAATTAATAAATCTACGAAAGCAACCTTTGAATATTGTACAAGATTGTTTCAGGCAATTCTTCACTAAAGTACTCAGTCCCGTTAGTCTTGTTAATGCCAAATAAGCCTGCATAGATAAGTCTGTTTTTACCCTCAATTATTACAGAAAATACTTTCTTAGGTTCTTTATACCATTCAAAGATTAGTTCTCCATTAGCATCAACACTTATTTCTGGTGCAGGTATCGCTATAGGTAACGCCTTCGCAAATCTCATAGCATCATTAACTGAGTCCGAAGTAATCGCTCTTGCGCCATAGCCATCCCAGTCACTGGTAGAATGCTCATGAATGGCCTCAAGAATGGCATCCCAGATTGGCATATACCAATTTACTTCCCCCGAAATGTTTTCTTGAAACTCACTATCTTTATCTTTTAAATAATTTGCTGCAGAACTAACTCCAACGTTCGGGGAGTTCCAAAAGGAATTAACATTACTAGTAGCAACACAGACAGTATTCATTCAAATAACCTTGCTGTCTTTTCTGTAATGCTACCAAAGAAGAATTTGTTCTTCAAATCTCGTATTTTTTCAAATATCCGCCATATATTCTCATCTTTAATCTGGAAATCTTTCCGCTTAAAGACATCGATATCCAGTATTATGGTAGCGTAATTGGGTTTAGTGCTCTGTCCTAAAGTTTGTGTGATATTTGCCATGATATCTTCTTTTTGATCATATACTGTTATTTTATTTAGGAAATTACTGATTTGGTTCGGGACGTTATCAGGAACTTTAGGTGGTACTTCGAGGTACTCGGAAAAGTCATTTATAGGCAGAGGTATCTCAAGTTGATTTATATAACGGGCAGCGATTCTTGTAACCAACTCTGGTGAAGCTATAGAAAGGTACAATTCCCAAAGTAGTTTGGCTTCACCAAAGACATCCTTCCAGCATGTATATGGCTTAAGCCGGCTGAAGGTAAATCCCTCATCAGTGAATTGCGCGACATTATTCCCTTCTATAGATTTGATAATGAACCCATCTGTTCCTGTAACTTCAGAAGTTGGTTGAACTAATTTCCCGTCCTGTACCTTCACTTCAGTTCTAAAGAAATGATGTTCTTTGAACTCTGGATATCGGTCATGTATATTTATTTTAAATGAGGATAACTCTTTCGTTGATA
>JAUVYX010000013.1 GCA_030602865.1 Dehalococcoidia bacterium
GAAAAGGTACAGTGGCTGACCCTGGTTTTAGTGCAATTGCACCAGGAAATGGAGTAATTACTAATCCTCCTGTTTCTGTCTGCCACCAAGTATCCAAAACAGGGCAATTCCCACCACCTATTATACTGTGGTACCAGATCCATACTTCAGGATTTATTGGCTCACCAACTGTGCCCAAAATGCGAAGAGAGGACAAATCACGCTTAAGTGGCCATTTATCACCTTCACGCATAATTGATCTGATAGCAGTTGGTGCTGTATAAAAGATACTTACTTTATATTTTTCAACAATTTCCCAAAATCTATCGGGCTCAGGGAAACTAGGCACCCCCTCATACATAACAGTTGTTGCACCAGCAGCTAGTGGCCCATAAACAATATAACTATGTCCAGTTACCCAACCTATATCTGCAGTACACCAATATATATCTTCATCCTTATAATCAAATACCCACTTAAAAGTCTGCATGGCATATAGAAGGTACCCAGCCTGTGTATGTAGCACTCCCTTAGGTTTACCAGTACTGCCACTTGTATAAAGAATAAATAGAGGATCTTCTGCATCCATTACCTCTGGCTCACATACCGACTGAATGTCATCCTTCATTATCTCATCATGCCACCAAACATCACGCCCCTCTTTCATATCTACCTGATTGCTAGCCCTCTTAACAATGACAGCTTTTTCAACATTAGGGCAACTGTCCATAGCAGCATCAGCGTTCGATTTACTGGGTATCACTTTACCATTGCGGTAGTAGCCGTCACTACAAATCAGAAAATTGGAACCACAATCAAGTATTCTGTCTCTGAGTGCCTCGGCACTAAATCCGCCAAAAACTACATTGTGAATAGCTCCTATTCTGGCACAAGCAAGCAAAGAAATAGGTAATTCAGGGATCATGGGGAGATATATAGAGACTCGGTCACCTTTTTTAACTCCCATTTTTCGGAGTACATTAGCGAATTTACAAACCTCATCATGAAGTTCCTGGTAGGTATATGTTTTACTCTGTCCAACAGGCTCACCTTCCCAGATGAGAGCTATTTTATCCTTGCGTGCAGTCTTAAGATGTCGGTCAAGGCAGTTATAACATACATTGATTTTTCCATTTATAAACCATTCATGTTTAGCATTTGCGAAATCTTCCACTAGAACCTTATCCCATTTTTTGTACCAATCCAGTTGATCAGCTAAACCTGCCCAGAATTTTTCTGGATCTGCGATAGAATCTTTATAAATTTGCTTATATTCCTCCATGCTCTTTATATAAGCTTTTTCACTGAGTTCTTTTGATGGAGGGAATAATCTTTTTTCATCCATCATAGAAATCATACCTTTGTTTACTGTCATTAAATCCTCCAGTTTGTTATTGTTTTATTAGGGCTCATGCTATGAGAAGCCTGAAACACTTAGTGTTATTTTACCACAGCATGCTAATAGCTATCAATACTTTGTGATGTCCAAGCATACCTGTAACATTAATTTAAAATTAACTTGAGAAAGTTCCTTTACTGGAATATAATTAGCAGTCATTAAGGTCAAGTGCTAAGCATTCAGGAGGTAATTATATGGATTGTGCTGTCTGTGGTAATGAGTTACTTTGTGATAGGGCCGTTTTTCATTGTTTATGTGGAGTATACTTACATGCCCATTGCTGGAATAAACATGTATTCCAGGCTCATCAACCAAAATTTGAGATTGGTGTCTTGGATATGAATGGGAAATTTAACATTAGATCCGCTAAAGAAAATAACGAAGAGGAGTCCACGGAACAGCTTAACCAACCAATAGAATAAATTCTTAGGGAGAATAAACAATGCCTATTTATGAATATCAGTGTTCGAATTGCAAACAGAGATTCGAACTTAGACAAGGATACAAGGATAAGGCGATAGCGAATTGTCCTGTTTGTAAGAGCAATGCCAGACGTCTTTTTTCCCCTGTTCCGATCGTATTTAAAGGATCTGGATTTTATATCACCGACTCTAGAGATAAAAATGTAATGACCAAGAAAAAAGATTAATAATGGTGATGAATACCTCGAAGTAGGCAAAAATAGAAGACATATTCACCACAGAGCGCAAAGCTGGTTGCTTATTAAATAAATAGACTAACTATGAAACTGAATTTTAATGCAATAAATTTATAACTGCTGTCTTGTATTCTATTATTCAGCTATAAATTTATGTTAAACTTTTTGTACATACAGGTCCCTGTAGCTCAGCTGGATAGAGCGGCTGCCTTCTAAGCAGTAGGTCGTGGGTTCGAATCCCTCCAGGGACGCTAGTATTCGGTTTTAGTTTGATTGAGCCCAATGTTATTCGCCTTTTGTATGCTATCACATTAGCGCGAATGCTTGCACTAGATACACATATTATGGTAAATTACAAAAGTTTTATTGTTGCAAATCATTTAGGATTGAGAAAGGTATAATGGAAAAAGTATCAGTAAAGGAACTTTTAGAAGCAGGTGCTCACTTCGGTCACCATACTAGTTTTTGGCATCCCAAGATGAAGAAATTTATATTTACTCGTCGAAATAGCATACATATCATTGATTTGGAACAAACTGTTACCATGTTAGATAAAGCTTGTGCATATGTCCGAGATTTGGTGGCAGAGGGGAAGAGTATAATATTCGTAAGCACTAAAAGACAAGCACAACAAATAATAGAAGAAGAAGCTAAACGATGTGAGATGTACTATGTAAACCAAAGGTGGCTTGGAGGCATGTTAACGAATTTCACAACAATACAGTCCCGTATTGATCATCTGGTGCGGCTTGAAGATAAAAGGGGGAAGGGTGAGCTAGATTCTCTTCCCAAAAAAGAAACGTCCAAGCTAGATAAAAAAATACAACGATTGAACGAGCAAATGGGCGGATTTAAAGAAATGACTACACTTCCCGATGCATTGTTTATTGTTGATCCTCTTAAAGATGAGATAGCTTTTACCGAAGCTAAAAGACTGGGTATTCCTGTAGTAGCTATTGTAGATTCAAATTGCAATCCTGATAATATTGCCTACCCTATTCCTGCAAATGATGATGCTATTAAAACAATCAGGTTAGTTTGTTCAAGAATTGCAAATTCTGTAATTGAAGGAAAAGCATTAAGAACTTCTCAGGAAATGGAAGCTGAGGAAACACAAACTTTAGAAGATGGAGAGCCAATTGAAGTTTTAGGCTCTTATACTTTTAACCCGGAGGAGGACTGAACTTGAACCAAGTTATATCAATAGAGGTAATAAAGGAACTTAGATCTAGAACTTGTGCTGGTATAAGTGATTGCAAAAATGCCCTAGATAAAACACAAGGCAATGTAGAAGAGGCAATAGAAGTTTTAAAACAGCGTGGACGTATAATCGCGGAAAAGAAGGGTGGTCGCGTTGCACATGAAGGGCTTATTGAATCTTACATTCATCATTCTAGTCATGTAGGTGTTTTATTGGAGTTGAATTGTGAAACAGATTTTGTGGCTAATACAAATGAGTTTAAGCAAATGGCTCATGATCTTGCTATGCAGATAGCAGCTATGTCACCCGAATATTTAAGCGCTGACGACCTAAATGATGAGCAGGAATTAGACCCTAAGCAAGTTTGCCTTCTAGAGCAGCCTTTTATAAAAGAACCAAGTAAGAAAGTTAAAGATGTAATAGCTGATGCTATTGCCAAAGTAGGCGAAAATATTAAGATAAAAAGATTTAGTAGATACGAAATTGGTAGTTAGCCGTCAACATATTAACTAATAGGTGTCTGAAATTGGCAGAAGAAGTTTTTACCGAAAATAAGGGCAAAATGGAAAAAACTGTTAGTGGCTTGGCCAGACAGTTATTAACTATACGTACAGGTAGAGCTAGCCCCTCACTTATTGAAAATATTCAAGCTGAATACCACGGAGCGCTATCGTCTATTCAGCAGATTGCCTCCATATCTGTCTCAGAAGGAAACTTGATAGTTATCAGACCATGGGATCGTGGTTCAATTCGGGCTATAGAGAAGGCTATACTAAAAGCGGATATTGGGCTTAATCCCTCCAATGACGGAACTGTAGTACGAATTATTATCCCTCATTTGAGCGCCGAGAGACGAGATGAACTGGCTAAACTTGTAGGCAAGAGAGTGGAAGAGAGACGAATCGTTCTTCGGAATGAGAGGAGAGCGGCTGTTGCGAAATTGCGAGAGCAGGAGAAAAACAAAGAGATATCGCAGGATCAACTCCTGCATTACACTAAGAAAATTGACAATATTTGTACTAGCTTTATAGATCAGGTTAATAAAATAGGATTGGATAAGGAAAAAGAAATAAAAGAACTCTAACGATATCGTTAGAAATGTTTATTTCTAAGAACAATCTTATCAATTAATTTGCAAAGCATGATAGAGAAGCAGTACTAACTAAACTGAGATGATTTAATGCTTAAGCAAAGAGTTATTACTGCTGTTTGCGGTTTGATTCTTATAATAGTTCTCAACTGGTTTGGTTCCCCATGGTTTAGCTTCTTTATTGTCGGTATAACTGTTATTGGTACTTTCGAATTTTATCAGCTAGAAAGCAATTTCCATAAACGTTTCTTATTGCTCTATCTGGGTATGCTTCTTTCCGTTTTACTTGTATTAAGTCCACATTACCAGAATATCATTGTGTTACCTGTAGTAATAACAGTAATACTTGTGGCTTCATTATTATGTCTTTTTTATTACCAATTAAATCAAAAAAGTGTATTCTCCAGTTGGGCATGGATGGTAGCTGGTGGAGTATATGTAGGATGGATGCTCAGTTACTGGATTGGTCTGCGTATTTTAGATAATGGAAGAATTTGGGTTTATTTTGCCATGTTTATTACATTCGCCAGTGATACAGGTGCCTTTTTTATTGGTAGAAAATGGGGTAAAAATAAAATGGCTGTTACTATCAGTCCAAAAAAAACATGGGAAGGTGCTCTGGGTGGAGTATTAAGTGCCATTCTAGGAGCTACTATTGTATTCATTATACTTGGTTATATTGAACCGCTGCCTTTAAGTTACTGGCAGCTTATTCCGTTTGCATGTCTTATCAGCATATTTGCTCAGTTTGGCGACCTGGTTGAATCTGTACTCAAGCGTAGTGTTGGAGTAAAACAGTCAGGTAAATTCCTTCCGGGACATGGAGGAATCCTCGATCGTTTTGATAGCCATATATTCGTAGGGGTAATGGCATACTATTATATATTAGCATTCAATATGCAATGGCCAACCTGGCTATGGTAGATATAGGGCATAGACCGAAATATTAATTCTATTTTAGTAGAAGCTGCTAATGGATGATTATTAACATAATAAGCAGTTCTAAAAATGAAATTATAAAGCCATCTTAGCAATTTATGTGTTGTCAGGAATCAAACAAGCTATTATGTTTTAATTGGATGATGTTGTCACGTAGCATTGCTGCCTTCTCAAATTCCCAATTCTTAGCCGCACGTTTCATTTCTAACTCCATTTCCCTAATAGCTTTATGCAATGCTTCTTTCGGTAGCGGAGTAGATAAATATGGCGCTTGAACTTCGGCTACCTTTCTAAATCGTTCAGTTATATCCTTTATCTCTTTTTTTATCCCAATTGGGGTTATGTCATGTTCTTTATTGTAGGCAATCTGGACTTTTCGACGGCGTGAAACTTCCTCAATGGCTCTGTTCATACTTCCAGTTATGGTATCTGCGTACATTATTATGTGGCCATTAATATGTCTTGCGGCTCGTCCCATAGTCTGGATAAGTGCATCGGTGGATCTTAGATACCCCTCCTTATCGGCATCAAGTATGACCACTAGGCTTACCTCAGGCAAGTCTAAGCCTTCACGAAGTAAGTTGATACCAACAATAACATCATAAACACCCAGGCGAAGTTCGCGGAGAATCTCAATCCTCTCAAGTGTATCAATTTCCGAATGCAGATACTGTGTTTTTATTTCCATTTCCTTAAGATAATCACTTAACTCCTCCGCCATTTTCTTAGTCAAGGTGGTAACAAGGAATCGTTCTCCCTTATCCACCCGGACCTTTATCTGATGAATTAAATCATCAATTTGTCCCTTTACCGGCTTCACTTCTATATCCGGCTCCAGCAATCCAGTAGGCCTAAGTAATTGCTCAACTATTTGTTGGCTATGCTCATACTCAAATTGTTTTGGAGTGGCAGACACATAAATAGCCTGATTAATATGCTCGTTAAATTCCTCAATTTTCAGTGGACGATTATCCAAAGCAGATGGTAGGCGAAAACCATAATCGATCAAAGTCTGTTTTCGGGATAAATCCCCGTAATACATGCCTTTTATCTGAGGTAATGTCATATGTGATTCATCAACAAACAGCAAATAATCCTCAGGGAAATAATCAAGTAATGTCCATGGAGTACTACCTGGCACTCGTCTTTGTAGATGCCTGGAGTAGTTCTCCACACCTGTACAGTATCCAATCTCCTGAAGCATTTCGATATCATAATTTGTTCTGGACTCAAGTCTTTGCGCTTCAAGCAATTTATTCATAGACACAAGTTCACTCAGTCTCTCCTTTAGTTCCGTTTTTATGTCATTAATGGCATTTAGCAATTTATCCTGGGTGGTTACAAAATGTCTGGCAGGGTAGATAACCACACCTTCCAGATAAGATATTATTTCACCGGTTAAGGGATGAATCTTTACAATTCGTTCAACTTCATTTCCCCAGAATTCAATTCTAAAGGCTTCCTCTTCATTAACTGGTTGTATCTCTAAAGTGTCACCTCTAATGCGGAACTTAGCTCTAATGAGTTCAATATCATTCCTTTCATATTGTAGGCTAATCAGGCGCCGGATTAAATTGTCCCTATTATAGGTTTTTCCTTTCTCTATGGTAATCGTAAATTTATGATATTCTTCAGGGGAACCTAAACTGTAAATGCACGAGACAGAAGCCACTATAACCACATCACGACGCTCGCAAAGGGATTTAGTAGCAGCATGACGTAGCTTATCGATTTCCTCATTTATATCAGTTTCCTTCTCGATATAAACATCAGTTCTAGGAACATATGCCTCGGGCTGGTAATAATCATAATAACTAACGAAGTATTCTACAGAATTTTGAGGAAGGTATTCTTTTAATTCAGCAGCTAATTGAGCTGCCAATGTTTTATTATGACAGATAATCAGTGTTGGCCTCTGTGATCTCTCAATTACATTTGCCATAATAAAAGTCTTACCACAGCCGGTGACACCGAGCAAGGTTTGTTCTCGGTATTCTCTCTTTAATCCTGACACCAACGCTTCTACCGCTAAATCTTGATTACATGCAAGTTGAATTACGGAGGATATAATAAATTTTGTCATCATAACTATTCTAGTATAATAAAATATAAACGAAAAACACTGTGACAATATAATATTACTAAAATAAAAGGCGTTATGTAAACTATTATTCGCACTGCGGAATAAATTACAAAAGCAACCTATAACAAGTAGACTGAGTAATAAAATGATGCCAAGCTCATTTGGTACCTAGTTGCTGTAATGCGAGTCTTACTCTGTCCTCAAGGTTAAATGATGAAGAATTTTGAATGGTCGATAATGCCTGAGAAGCTTCCCTCAAAGAATAACCTAAACTAGTCAAGGCAGCAACAGCCTCAGCATTTTCTGGGGCCAATGGTAAGGCCTCTTCACCCCATTTCTTTTCAAGCTTCCCTTTCAATTCAATTATCAAGCGATTAGCTACCTTCTTCCCAATACCTGGTACCTGAACGATTACCTCAACACTGCCACTGGTGATGGCTAATACAAGTTGCTTAGGATTTAGGCTGGAAAGTAAGGCAAGTGCCACCTTTGGGCCGATACCGGAAACAGAAATGAGATCCTCAAATAAAACCAGTTCATCCTTAGAAGAAAATCCATATAGAGAAATGTTATCCGCCCTCAAATGAAAGTGTATGAATATCGATATGGGACTACCCACATCCCCAAATTGGTCCAAAGTGTACCTGGATACATGTACTTTAAAACCAATTCCACCAACTTTTATAATAGCCGAATTAGCATCACTGTACTCTAAAGTTCCATCAAGAGTAGCTATCATTTTATCTGCTTTCTGACACCCATCGCTCAAATTGGCTGCAACAGATATGACAAATAGCAACTGCTAAGGCATCAGAGGCATCATGCGGTTTGGGTAGCTCAGAAAGGCCAAGTTGTATTTTTACCATTTCTTGTACTTGAAGTTTATCACTTTGCCCATAGCTAGTTACCTGTCGTTTCACTTGGGTTGGAGAGTAATAGTAAATTGGTAACCCTTGTTTAACTGCCGCCAGTATAGCTACAGTTTTCGCGGCAACGATAGAAAATGAGGTCCGGATATTCCTTCCCAGGAACTGCTGTTCAATAGCAACTTCGTCAGGAGATGATTTTGTAATAATCTCGGTTAATCCATCGTACAGATAACATAATCTCTTTTCTATAAGAATTTTTGGAGATACATTCAATACCCCAAAATCAATAGCCTGCATATGGTCACTAGCTTCTACAACACCATAACCCATATTTATTGTTCCAGGATCAATGCCAAGGATGCGCATGCTAAACCTATATTCAATCTTTTAGCACTGCCGTGGCCGAAAATTCGACGTTACTGAATACATGTTGCACGTCATCCAATTCTTCCAAATGCTCCAGCAGACTTATTACTTGAGCTGACTGTTTTTCATTCAACTCCATCGTTGTTTGAGGTATTTGAGCGAATTCAGTTGATAAAATATTTCTCTTTGATTCAATTGTTTTCCTTATTTCCTCTAAATCATGTGGCTGTGTATATATTTCCATATATCCATCACTTGTTTTAACATCATCTGCCCCTGCATCTATAGCAATTAAAGCAAACTCTTCAGAATCCTGATCATCGATTTCTAAAGTTATTACCCCCATGCTCTGGAATATCCATGAAACACAGCCGCTCTCGCCCATATTACCACCATGGCGCGTTAGAATCTGACGGACTTCCTGAATAGTACGATTACGATTATTGGTTAAAGCCTTAACAAGAATTGCTGCTCCGCCTGGTCCATAACCTTCAAGAACCATCTCAATCAAATCCGAACCTTCAGCTCCACCGCTCCCACGTTTTATTGCTCGTTCAATGTTGTCCAATGGCATATTGCTACTGCGAGCCCTTTGAATTGCAATGCGTAGTTGGAAATTGCTTTCAGGATTTGAACCTCCCTGCCTCACCGCCACTGTAATCTCCCGCGCCAACTTAGTAAATAACTGTCCCCGCCTGGCGTCTGTAACTCCCTTCTGATGCTTTATCGACGACCACTTAGAATGTCCTGACATAATTACACCTCTTTCATGATTTTACAATGATAAACCCAAAAGGTAAAGTTACGTATGGACAATACCGCGATAACTTATACATTTAGATTGGTTAAATAACAAGTTATATTTTTATTAAATCCCGGAATATCTCCTTATCCCATTATAGAATAATATTCAGCAGCCCTCCTGTTATCAACGCTGCGCATATCATTATTCCAAACGACTTAAGCAGACCAATTAATCCAAGTTGTCGAAGTAGAACTACGAATGTAGCGATACATGGGAAGGACATAGCAAGAACTACACTACCTATAACCATTTGCTTACTTGTCAGCGCTAGTGGTGCCATCAGACCCAAGGCTACATCCTTACGTAGAAAACCTACAACCAAAGCAGTTACAGCCTCTTTTGGTAAGCCAAGTAGACCAGTAATAATCGGAGCAGTTAAATTTGCTATGGCATCAAACACATGAAGACTAAATAATATATTTACTATAACAATAGCACCCAATATTATTGGAATAGCCTCTACTAAAAACCCATAACTCCTCATCCATAGTTTTTGTAATACAGTGCGCCACGGTGGTAAGCGATATGGCGGAATTTCAATTAAAAGTTCCGGGCTAAAACCTTTTACCATATGTTTAAGTATTACGCCTAAGACAATCCATACTATAAATAAAGTCCCATAAACCAAAGCAACATATTGAAATCCATAGCTACCAACCATCCCAAATATCATCGCCTGTAACGCAGCACATGGAACGGCAATAGAAATCAATGTAGCTGCTATAAATTGTTCTTTTCTGCTCTCTAAGATACGGGTGGCCATAACAGCTGGAACGTTACAGCCGAACCCCAGAAGAGCAGGTATTATTGCATAACCATGTAGCCCAAAATGATGCATCAAAGAATCCATAAGTACGGCTAGCCGTGGCAAGTACCCTATATCCTCAAGCAGTCCCAATACTAAATAAAACG
>JAUVYX010000230.1 GCA_030602865.1 Dehalococcoidia bacterium
CCATAATGTAGGCTATCCGGAATTTATGTGGGTAGGAATAGTCAATTGAAGAAAGTCTTAATTATAGCCTATTATTGGGGCACACGTATACCAGGTTTAGCCAAATATCTCCCTGAATTTGGCTGGCAGCCTATTATTCTCACCGCGCCCCTGCCTGAAAAGCCAAATACGCAGTTTAAGGTTATAGAAACATCTTATCGCGATGCGTTAGGCTTTTGGAAAAGATTATTTAGATTAAACCCCGATGAAGATATAAGAAGGCAGGTAAAGAAACGACTTGGCATAACCTCCAGAAAGTCGTTAATGGATTTTATCCTTACCTGTGGTGGGGCAATCGTAAATTATCCAGACTCAGATAGAGGCTGGAAACCGTTTGCCGTTAGGGCAGGCAGTGAGCTTTTGCAAAAGGAAGATATAGATGCAATACTTAGCAGCTCCTCACCAGTAACCAGCCATCTTATTGCCAAGGAACTGAAAGTGCGGTATAAGATTCCATGGCTTGCCGACTTTCGTGACCTCTGGTCGCAGAACCATAACTACAGCTATGGACCTTTGCGAAGGCTTATTGATAGAAGACTGGAGGTAAAAACACTATCAAAGGCAGACGCTTTGGTTACCGTTTCCCAGCCCTGGGTGGAGCAATTAGGAATATTGCACAAAGGGAAACCTGCCTATGCGATTGCTAATGGCTTCGACCCGGAGGAGGTGAATGACCCGTCAGTTGAGTTGACAGCAAAATTTACCATTACTCACACTGGCAGTATTTATCCAAAGCATGACCCATCAAAGCTTTTCGCTGCCCTGCGGGATTTAATTTCTGACAGAACTATAAATCCGAATGAGGTTGAGGTCAGATTCTACGGTCCAGAGGAAGGGTGGTTGACCAAGGAGGTTGATGAATACGGGCTATCGGGTATGGTAAAGCAATATGGGATGGTGCCTAGACAAGTTGCTCTGGAAAAACAAAGGGAGTCACAACTATTACTTCTTATAGCATGGAAATATAGGCAAAACCAGGGGGCATATGGGATAAAGACTTTTGAATATCTGGCAGCAAGGAGACCTATACTCGCTACAGGAGTTCCGAGTGATGTTAACAAGGAGCTATTAAATGAGACCAATGCTGGTATCTGTGCTTTGACTGTAGAAGACGTTAAGAGCAGTCTTAAGAGGCTATATCAGGAGTACAAACTCAAAGGTAAAATAGGCTATAATGGGGATGTAGAAAAAATTGATAAGCATAGTCACCGGGAGATGGCAAAAAAGCTCTCGGAGATTCTTAATAGCCTGACATGAAAATGACCAGAAATTTGGGAAATTAACGATTTTGATACCAGAAACAATAGGAAGGAAATATGAAAGACTCTTGGAGCTGTAGGGATTACCAAAGTGGTGATGAGAATCAAATCTTAACCCTCAATAACGAGTTTAATGATAGAAAGATGACTTTAGAGCACTGGGCATGGAAATTTACTAAAAACCCGTTCGGCAAAGCACTTATAAAATTAATGTTTAATGGTGAGAAGTTAATTGGACATCGTGGCGCAATCCCTATGGTGGTATCAATCCAAGGCAGAGATATTCCGTCTGCTCAAACAGTAAACAACCTTACTCATCCAGATTACCGACGTTTGGGAATATCCACCCACTTAGCGAAGGCTATTTGCGAAGAAGCTAAAGAGCAGGGGATTAAGTTTATGTATAACTTCATTAACCCTGATAGCTACCTTGTACATTCAAAGATAGATGTCTGGCAAATATTGGATCAGAGAAGTGCCTGGGGGAAAAAGCTGTCGACTAAATCTACCTCCGCAATGTTGTGTAGCAGCGCTATCAAACAGGTGGAAAGATTTGACCGTAGGGTTAACCGGCTGTGGGATAGGGTAAACCAGGATTATATGGTCGTTGTTCCTCGAACAGCAAAGTTCCTCAACTGGAGATTTACCCAACATCCTACTGAAGAATATTCAAAGTTCATTATAGAGGATAATAGCGAAGAGATATCAGGCTACCTAGTCTTAAAAGTATACCGTAGAGGAGACGAAGTAAAGGGACATATTATAGATATGTTATGCCCGAATAGTGAAGATATAGTGAAGAGTCTCCTAGATTATTCCTACAATTTCTTCATTGAAAAGGGAATAAGGAATCTCACTTGTTGGATGCCAGAAAGCTTCTTCCACACGTCAGTACTGAGAGAAGAAGGATTCACTACAGCAATTATGGAGATCCGCTACGGCATCTGGATTTTGGATAAGCAGGAAAGGCTATTGGAAAAGGCTAGACATATTAGAAACTGGCATCTAACGATGGGTGATTCAGACGTTTTCTAAAAATGTTACTAGACCTAAAATAAAAAGCATGGTTAAATAATCAAATAATAAATTAACGGGTGAAATAAAATGAATGTAGTTGTATTCAGTCCACATCCTGATGATGCTGAAGTAATGATGGGCGGCACTATTGCGAGGTATGCCCAGAAGGGTCACAAAGTATCCATAATTCTGGTTACCATTCCCAATCAAAAAGAGAGACGGAGAGAGGAGTCGAAGAAGGCGGCTACCATATTAGGGGCTAATTTATCTCTGCTGGATTTAAACTCATACGAACTGGTATTTAATCGAAGCCTCATTGAGATATTTGATCAGGTTATTAAAGATTCCCAACCGGATATTATTTATACAAGCTGGATTCATGATTCACATCAAGACCATATTACTGTGTCCAAGGCAAGTATCACTGCGGCAAGAAAAAATAATTGCTCACTATACATGTATGACCAAGGACTGCCTTCAGGATTAAACCCTTACACATTCAGAACACAAGCGTTCGTGG
>JAUVYX010000048.1 GCA_030602865.1 Dehalococcoidia bacterium
CCCATCCTGACTCACCACCCAGATTGCCGCAGGGTCTTCGACCCTTCGCAATGACGGGGTAGATTCCTGCTTTCGCAGGAATGACAACTCTTCTTTTGTCATCCTTGAGGGAGTGCAAGCGACCGAAGGATCTGCTCGCTGGTTAGATTCAACACGAAGAGATTCTTCGCTTCGCTCAAGAATGACAATAAAGGTGGCAGGAATGACAAAAGGGTGAGCAGGAGTGACAAAAGGTGGAGCACAGAAATGGCAACCTTTCTTTGTCATTGCGAGGAGCCAACAGGCGACGTGACAATCCGGGAAGTATGGTGGTGTTAGGACATTAAGAATAACCCCTGTGGCTATACTAATTTTTCTGAAAGTAGTAACCGACGCCTGCCTCGGTCAGGATATACTTGGGCTGAGCAGAGTCCTGCTCAATCTTTCGCCGCAGGTGCCAGATATAAATTCGAAGGTGATCTATATCATCGATGTACTCCCAGCCCCACACCTTCTCCAGTAATTTCCGTTGAGCAAGAATGTGCCCGGCATTCTCCAGCAGTACGGCAAATAACTTAAACTCCGTTGGGGTCAGCTTCACCCGTTCACCATTCACCGTAATCCTGCGCTCGGCAATATCAACACTGAGATATTCATCAGTGTAGCTCAGTTCCCTCTCTTCACCTGCTGAACTTGGCATCTCGCTACGTCGCAGCATTGACTGCACCCTCGCTGCCAGTTCCCTGCTGCCTATCGGTTTGATAAGATAATCATCGGCTCCATAATCAAGTCCGCGTACCACATCCGCCTCGGATTTCTGCTTTCCGGTGAGCATGACTACAGGCACATCAGACACCTCGCGTATGCGACTGCACGTCTGCCAACCATCCATACTGGGCATCACCACATCCAGCAATACCAAATCTGGTTTATGTTCAAATAACATTTTTAACGCTTCCCTACCATCGTTGGCGATAAGCACCTCATATCCCTTGTGACTGAGCGTCTGGCTTACCATCCTGGTAAAAACAGGTTCGTCATCTACAACCAGTATCTTCTTAGCCATGATGTCCTTCCTCAGCATTGGAATCCTTTCCTGCCCCCCTGGAAAGCCTATCCTCTATCACCTTTGGCAACTCACGGGTATTGACCGGCTTGGACAGATAGTCGTCCAACCCAGCCTCCATTCCCCTCTCCCTGTCACCTTTCATGGCATAGGCACTGAGGGCGATTATTGGAGTCTGCTTAAAGTCAGGCATCTGCCTGAGTCTCCTGGTCACCTCCAGTCCATCTATTTTAGGAAGCTGTATATCCATCAGGATAAGGTCAGGCTTCTCCCTGATGGCCACCTCCAGCGCCTCCTCTCCATCAACGGCCTCGAGCAAGGTATAGCCATGCCTTTTCAGCGTCATCAGCACCACCTTCATGTTCAATGGATTATCTTCAACAACTAATATCGTGACAGGCATCTTCCCTTCCTTTCGGTAAAAACCAGGCTATTCACTGCCCAGTTTTACCAGTTTCCTTATCTCCGCTATCAACTCTTCTTTACTGAAACTCGTCTTCTTCAGAATCGCCGACACCGTCTGGCTGAGTTTTTTCGTCTCCGCTTGAGTTAAATCTTTCACAGTTAAAATGATTACCGGGATATCACGAGTTTTTTCCTCATTACGTAACCTTTCGATTACCTCAAACCCATTCATGCGGGGCATATTAATATCCAGCACTATCAGTGAAGGAAGTTGCTCCTCCGCCATTCGCAATCCTTCTTCTCCCTCACAGGCACAAAGCGTACCAATTCCTTCAGCCTTCAGAATTGATGTTACCAGTCGCATATCAATCGGGTTATCCTCCACCACCAGTACCCTCTTCTCAGCATTCAACTCAAGCTCATCTACCCGTTTTAGGAACCGCTTCTTTTCTACTGGCTTGACAAAAAAATCTATGGCTCCCAGGCTGAAACCCATCTCCTCTTCTTTCGTTACCGAGCTGACTATAACAGGTATCTCCTTCGTCTCCGGCAACTGTTTTAGTTCCTGCAGCACCTGCCAGCCATCTTTTCCCGGCATCAATATATCCAATATTATCAATGTTGGCTGCAATTCCCTGGCCTTGCTGATTCCTTCGTCCCCACTTGATGCCTCAGCGATGTTATAGCCAGCAGTTTCCAGCCATGATCTCAGCAGAGTCCGCGTTTTCCGGTCATCATCCACCACCAGAACCAGCTTCCCCTTTTGCAGCAAGTCCTGCTGTACCTTCGATAACCTTTGTTCTTGTTCCTCTTCTTTCTGTGATTGTCGCTTGCCCTCTCCTACCAGCGGTATGGTGAAGCTGAAGCAACTCCCCTTTCCATACTCACTCTCCAGCCATATTTTGCCACCCATCTTCTCCACAAACTGTTTCGTGAGTGGCAGCCCCAACCCTGTTCCCTCCTGTTTCTTCTCTGTCAGTGTTTCCGCCTGGACAAATACCTCAAATACACGCTCCAGGTCCTCAGTCTTGATACCAAGGCCATTATCGCTCACTGACACCTGGCAGTAATCACCTTCCTGGTGCGCCTCTATCCCGATGTTCCCTCCTTTGGGAGTAAACTTGATAGCGTTACTCAGCAGATTGAGCAACACCTGCCTCAGTCTACTCTTATCCGCGTACACCAGTGGAAGTTCATCTGCTATATCAATCTCCAGGCTATTCCCTGCCTTATTTACCAGTGGACTAACTGTTTGAGTTACTTCATGAATCACTTCGGATAACTCCAGTTCCTCTGCCCTGAATTCCATCTTTCCAGCCTCTACCTTGGATAGGTCGAGTACATCGTTTATCAGTTCCAGCAGGTGATGTCCACTGCTGAGGATATCGTCGAGACACTGTCTCTGCTCTTCGTTTACCTCGCCGGGCACCTCATCTATCATCAGTTCGGAAAAGCCGATGACAGCGTTTAGAGGGGTACGTAATTCGTGCGACATACTGGAAAGGAACTCCGACTTTGCCTGGCTGGCAAGCTCCAGCGACCTGGATTTCTCCCTGAGTTCCTCACTTTGTGCCTGGAATTGCTGGTTCTTCTCTTCCAACACCTGCTCTGCCTGCTTGCGCTCAACGATTTCACGGTTGAGGCTGTCAATAGAGGTGGTGCTCATTTGCAGGTTAGCCGTCATCAAGTCAAATGCACGGGAGAGCTGGCCTATTTCATCTTTCGCTTTCGTGCCCACTCTATAACCAAGGTATCCCTCTCCAATCTTCTCCGTGCCCCTGTGCAGTTCAAGCAGCGGCTTCGTTATAGATCTGATAATAACCACAGTAACGATTACTGTCAGCAAGGTCAGCAACCCAGCCATCAGGAAGAAAAATCGCAAGCCAAAGTCATAAGTTCTATTAATAGTTTGTCCTGCCTGTCCCATTTCTTTTATATGAGTGGCGGTATACTCGTCCAGTTGTTCAAGCAGGGGAACCAACACGGGATGAAAGAGCTCCTCTCTTTTTTCAAGCAGTGTATCGATAGCCATGCCCTGGTCTTTCAAGTCGACAATTTCCATAGTTGCAGCATTAAACAATATAACCTTTTCCTTTAATTCCTCAGCCTCTTTTTGTTCTTTCATGCCCATATGTGTTTCATGTTCCAGATGACGTTCGGTAAGGTTTTCCAGGATACCCATGCTTTCCTGCAAGGTTTACATCATTGTTTTATCAGTGGCGGACTCACCATCACCTCTTATACTATAAGCAAGACTGTCTCCCATTATTTTTTGTGTTTTCAATTTCATCACACTCATCTCAATTACACCTGGCACAATGTCCTGCTCCAGCGCTTCAAACTCTGCTTTAATATCTTTAATTACACCATTGCCAACAAGGACTATCCCCCAGATAAGCAATATCACTATGATAGGTCCAATTGTTAACTTGGTACGTATTTTCATCTGCTGTTCACCTCTTCATTCCCGTATTCCTGGGAACGGATTTTGATGATTTCATAGTCCATTTATGCAATTTACATTCTGTTGTCATGTTTATAGACCGTAACGTATGTAAAAGAATAGCTTAACAGTCAATATAAATCTATATAGTTCGATAATATCATATTTTAGACATTTCCCCACTACATAGGAGAACATTCTATCCCTAATTCTCGTCATTGCGAGGGGGCAGAGACCCCGCGGCAATCTGGGCGGTGAGTAAAGATGGGTATGTTTTACTCACTAAAGTATCCCCTATCTTCCCAGATTGCTTCGTCGCTTGCGCTCCTCGCAATGACCTTTTTCAACCATGTCATTCCTGCGCTTCTTTTTTGTCATTCCTGCGAAACTTGTGCCTGCGAAAGCAGGTAGCAGGAATCTACCCCGGTATTTGCCACTGCGAATGCATTCCATCATTCAGGGATGGCGGTACTACAAATGACATATCCAGATTAAAGTGAACATCCCGTCCTGAGTTGAGCCTGATGGTGGATATCCGCTTCCTTTTTTTAATGAAATCTTAATGGTCATTTTATGGCCAGTTAATTCCCTGGTGCGAGAATATATCTATCGACCAAAATGTTACTGAGGAGACAGAACGGAGGCAAAAATGGCAAATATAATAGAGAGAAGAAGTATATTGAAAATTGCATGTGCATGGTGCGGTAAAGACATGGGAGAAAAGGAAGGTGAAGGGATTGAGGGAACTTCCCACAGCATCTGCCCGAATTGCCTGGAGAAAATTCTATCGCAGGGAGAACCAAAAAGCATACCTGGCTCGAATTAGCATGTAGTCTCTGCCTTTCCTTTTGTCATTCCTGCCCCTGTTTTGTCATTCCTGCGAAACTTGTACCTGCGAAAGCAGGTAGCAGGAATCTACACCTCTTCACATTACAAGACCGTGGTTACCCATTTGTACGGTAATAACATAGAAAATAGTCTATAAAAGGCAATTTTGCTTGCAATATATGAATACATCATGTTATATAATGCTGTTTAGCTATCTTGTAACATAATAAATAACCGAATGGCACCGAAAAGAATGAAAGCGTTTCCTGAACACAATACAAAAGGGACAAATACTGGGGGAGCATAAAATGGCAGAAAACAAAGGGACGGTGCTGATAGTTGATGATGAAGCTCCAATCAGGCTTCTTCTTGAACGCAGGCTGTCAGTCGATGGATACCATTGTATAACAGCCAAGAATGCTGATACTGCTCTAAAGATATTACAGACAGAGCCCGTGGACCTGGTATTGCTGGACATCAAACTGCCGGGCAAATCGGGAATGGAATTGCTGCCACAGATAAAGAAGAGCTATCCCGACGTGGTGGTCATCATGGCTTCCGTCCTCACTGATATCAATGTCGCTACCGAATCAATCCGCCGGGGTGCTTACGATTACATAAGCAAGCCGTTCAACCTGAACATGGTAAGCCACACCGTAAACCGTGGAATAGAGAAGATGAGGATGGAAATTAAACTCCGCGAATATCAGCGGAAACTGGAGGATAAAGTAGAGGAGCAAAATCGTCAGTTTCTCAATCAATTCATGGGAGCACTGCAATCGATGGTCTTTGCCCTTGAAGCCAGCGACAGTTACACCGCCGGGCATTCTCGCCGCGTATCGGAAATTTCACTGGCTATAGGCAGCAGGATGAACCTGGACGCCAGTCAGATGAAAGACCTCCGCTGGGGGAGTCTGCTTCATGACATCGGTAAAATCGGCGTATCAACGGCCATTATCAACAAGCCCGACAAGCTAACTAAAGAGGAATACATTCATGTCATGAGCCACACTATTATAGGTGCCAGCATAATGAAATCGGTAGTCAGAAACGATAGGATAACCGATATAATAGAACACCATCATGATCATTACACTGGCGGTGGACTGAATCAGAAGGTCCAGGGAGAGGAAATTCCCCTGCTGGCCCGAATTGTAGCTGTAGCGGACGCTTATGATGCCATGGTTACCCTCCGTCCATATCGCCCTGCGCTTAAACGGGAGCAAGCATTAAATGAGATTAGAAATCAGATAGGAAGACAATTCGACCCCCTGGTGTCCAATATTTTCCTTGAAATATCGGTGTCAGAGCTAAAACCTGTTAAGAAAAAGGTGCTTGTCGTCGATGATGAATCGAGCATCAGGCTGTTGACCAGAAGTGTGCTCAGCAGCGATTACACGGTGGTCGAAGCGGTCAATGGATTGGCGGCATTAGCAGCAGTTACCAGGCACAAACCAGCACTTATCCTTATGGATATTCTCATGCCGGAGATGGATGGCTTACAGACACTACACGAACTGAAGTCCAACCCGAAGACAAAGGATATCCCGGTGATAATGCTGACATCCATAGGCCAGGATTTGAACAGGAAACTCTGTGATGACCTGGGCGCCAGCCACTATATTCCCAAGCCTTTTAGCCCACAGGAGATACTGGAAATCATCGGCCAGACTATCGGTAAATAGAGAGAATATAATTCTCACCACAGCTCAAAGATTGATACGTCGCTTTTGCTCCCCGCAACGACGAAATAGACTGCCAGGATAGTTCCCTCTTCCTATAAGGGAGAGGGTTAGGGTGATGGTGGCCCTCTCTGTCTTTCCTGCCCTCAGCCTCGTCATTGCGAGCCGAAGGCGTGGCAATCTGGGTGGCGAGTCGAGATGGGGCATGGATTACTCCCAAGACCACCCACTTTCCCAGATTGCTTCGTCGCTAACGCTCCTCGCAATGACAATATAGAGACGAGCAAGATGATTAAGGTGAGGGTGCCCCTTTGTCATTCCTGCGAAACCTGTGCCTGCGAAAGCAGGTAGCAGGAATCTACCCGGTGGATGAGGAAGCGGTGCGGAGTCATTAAGTTCAGAATTTAGAGCTTAGTACTTTGAATTTGTTTAGAGTTTAGAAATTAGTGTTTAGAGTTTGGATCAATAATCAGGAAGCACTATGAACTATCAGCTATGAGCTATCTTTGAGAAGTGCCTGAAATGCTCAAATTTCACTTGACT
>JAUVYX010000150.1 GCA_030602865.1 Dehalococcoidia bacterium
ATTGTTATTTTAACAGCTCATTACTTTATTTTGAAACTATTAGCTCACTTTGAGAATTTCCTGTCCAAAGCCAAGGCGACATTATCAGGAACCATTCCCTTCACAGAACCTCTCAAACTGGCTATCTCCTTGATAGCACTAGAGCTAAGAAATTGATATCTGGAGCTTGTCATCAGGCAAACCATCTCAATATCAGGCGCCAGTTCTTTATTCATCAAAGCCATTGCCAGTTCCCTTTCAAAATCTGAAATCGCCCTTAACCCTCGAACCATAACCTCTCCCTTCACTCTGTGGATAAAATCAATTGTAAGCCCACTGAAATGTTCAACACGTACATTCTGCAAATCTCCAACCGTTTCTTGAACCATGATTACTCTCTCTTCAATAGAGAAAAGCAATCGCTTCTCTGGCTTATCATGAATGCCAATGACTAACTCCTTGAAAACCTTTGATGATCGCTTGACAATGTCCAGATGCCCTTCCGTGACTGGATCAAAGGTCCCTGGATAAACTGCAATTGTCATAATTTAAGCCTCCCTTTGATAAATGGAAATATAACTGCCACCATAGTGCCGTTGTTTGGCCAGCTGTAAACCTGAATAGTCTGGTTGCAATGGAAATCGATTTGCATGACTGATCACCACTGTAGACATTTCCTTCAATATTTTCATGCTAGACAACGTTAACAACAAACCATCAGTAGTTGAATATGAATATGGAGGGTCCAGAAAGACAACATCATAATTTTTATCGAGAAATACCATAGCCTGATTTACACTGCAACAATAGACATGTGCCTTGTCTTGTAACCTGATTTTTTTCAAGTTATATTCGATAACATTACAGCTCTTCCTATTCTGGTCTACAAAATCAACCCAGTCCGCCCCACGACTTAAGGCCTCTATGCCAAGAGCCCCACTACCAGCATACAAATCAAGAACACGACCGCCGCAACTAGTGATGTTTCCCAACATAGCAAAGATCGCCTCTCTTACCCGATCAGTAGTAGGTCGAATAAACCGACCTATAGGAACTTTTAATTGAATACCCTTTGACTCACCGCCTGTAATTCTCATCTAGCATCTCAGTACTGAACATATTATAGTATGCACTCTGGAGTAGCTCAATGCAACCTACATTTATTGACTACAAACTAGGTATAATCTATAATTACGTTTAGTTGAAGATAGCAAAGGGGTATTTGATTAGGAGATATTAAAAATGGCCACTGGCTTTGAAAGATTTTCTGAGGGAGCTCGTAAAGTTCTAGCACGCGCACAAATAGAAGCGCAGCGCTTGGGGCATAATTATATTGATACCGAGCATATATTACTAGGTATTGTTGCAGAGGAGACAGGGGTGGCCGCCAAAGTACTGATTATCATCGGTATCCAACTTAAAAATGTTCAGGCAGCGGTGGAATTTGTAGTAGGGAAAGGGGAAAGACAAACCACTGGTGATATCAGTCTTGCCCCACGAGCGAAGAAGGTTATTGAGCTAGCAGTTGATGAGGCACGTCGATTCAGCTCTAATTACATTGGCACTGAACATCTGTTGCTCGGCCTACTGCGTGGAAAAGATGGGGTAGCCAGCAATGTGCTAGATAGCCTTGGTATTACTATAGATAGAACTCGTGAGGAAATCAACAAGACTATGCGGCAACAAGCGACCAAGGCTCGTACCACTCGCAGTTCTTCGCGAACTCCTACCCTGGATCAAGTTGGAACTGATTTAACCGCCCTAGCCCGTGCTGGTAAACTCGATCCTGTTATTGGACGAAGCAAAGAAATTGAAAGAGTAATTCAAATTTTGAGCCGCCGCACAAAAAATAATCCTGCTCTTATTGGCGAGCCTGGCGTTGGCAAAACAGCCATCGTCGAAGGCCTAGCCGCGCAAATAATTTCAGGAAAAGTCCCTGAGGCATTACACAATAAAAGAATAATTGTTCTGGATATAGGCTCCCTGGTGGCTGGCACAAAGTATCGCGGTGAATTTGAAGAGAGATTAAAGAAAATCATTGAGGAAGAGAAAGCTGCTGGAAATTGCATTTTATTCATTGATGAAATGCAAACGATTGTAGGCGCCGGTGCCGCTGAAGGCGCCGTCGATGCTGCCAATATTCTGAAACCACCCCTATCACGAGGAGAGTTACAATGTATCGGTGCCACCACACTGGATGATTATCGTAAATATATTGAGAAGGATCCAGCCTTGGAAAGACGTTTTCAGAGCGTTTTAGTAGCTGAGCCGAGCACTGAAGAAACCTTGGCTATCCTGAGAGGCGTAAGCTCCCGATATGAAGAATTCCACCACTTAACCATAAGTGATGAAGCTTTACAGTCTGCAACTTCCCTGGCTGCCAGATATATACCAGATCGACGCCTTCCTGATAAAGCCATCGATTTAATAGATGAAGCAAGCTCCAGGGTACGTATCAAGCGAGGTAGCGCTCCAATGGGACTAACTGAGTCAAGACAAGCTCTGGAGAATATGCGAAAAGAGAAGGAAACAGCCATTGCTGCTCAGCAATATGAATATTCAGCTGAACTACGTGACCGCGAAGTTCAGCTATTAGAAAAACTCGACATGATGGAGAAAGAGTGGCAAATTAAACAGGAGGAAGGTAAACCTACCGTTACAGCAGATGATATCGCGGAAGTTTGTAACATGTGGACAGGAATTCCAATAATACAATTAACTAGCGCTGAGACTGAGCGTCTACTCCAGATGGAAGAAACGATACACCAACGAATAATCGGTCAAGATGAAGCCATAACCACCATATCTAAAGCAGTCAGAAGAGCACGTGCGGGATTGAAAGAGGTGCGGCGTCCAATTGGGGCCTTCATATTCTTAGGGCCAACAGGTGTAGGCAAAACTGAGTTAGTCAGGGCTCTGGCAGAATTCATGTTTGGTAGCGAAGACGCCCTAATTCGGATAGACATGTCAGAGTTTATGGAGCGTCACGCCGTATCTCGTCTTGTTGGAGCGCCGCCAGGTTATATCGGCTATGAAGAAGGTGGGCAGTTAACCGAAACCGTTAGACGTAAGTCTTACTGTTGCATCCTTTTGGATGAGATTGAGAAGGCGCACTATGATGTGTTCAATATACTACTACAGATTTTTGATGACGGTCACTTAACAGATGCGAAAGGACGCCGAGTTGATTTCCGCAATAGCATTATCATTATGACCAGTAACATAGGTGCCGAACTTATTAAGCGAGAAATGAACATCGGTTTCACCACTCACCTTGATAACAAGGAAAATCAGCAAGCGGAATACAAAAAAATGAAAGACAAAGTCCTTGTGGAGATGAAAAAAAGATTCCGGCCTGAATTTCTTAATCGTCTCGATGCTACAGTAGTGTTCCACTCTTTGACCAGAGAGCATATCCGTAAGATCGTTGATCTAATGCTGTCTCAGGTTACCACCTCTCTTAAGGAAAAGGGCATCTCTTTAGAAATCACTGATTCTGCAAAAGATCTCCTGGGTAAAGAAGGTTATGATCCAGTTTTTGGCGCACGTCCTCTACGTCGTACAATACAAAATTTAGTTGAAGATCCTCTTTCTGAATCACTGTTACAAGGTGAATTCTCACCTGGAGACAGTATAGTAATAGACACTGATAATGAAAAGATAGTAATCAGACCGCTGGTTAAGGAAGCTTTACCTACATAGCCAGAGGGCAATAATAAACTAGCACTAATAATAAAAAGAGGTATTTATTACCACCAGAAGCGCAGTTAAAAGTATCGGATAACCTATTTGAAAT
>JAUVYX010000168.1 GCA_030602865.1 Dehalococcoidia bacterium
GAAGCCGCCTGCCGATATAAGTCGCCTGCCTTGATGTTTAACTAAGGTACTGGCACAATGATAGCGCAATTGATACAATTCTATTAATAAATATGGCAGCTCTGTCAAAATTTACCAACCATCATGTACTAAAGTTACTAAATCTTGCACTGGTGGTCATCATGCTTTTATCCATCAGTTCTTGCTGTGCCCCTTCCAACCCTCCATCTCCCCCTCCAATGCCCTTTCCCCCTTCCGGCCAGGATATACCAGCAACTCCTGAGCCTCCAACATCCTCTGGAAGCAATCTACCTATGGCGGCTATTATAGACCAGCTCTCCGTGCTCAATTCCAACCAAACATTCCTGGACCAGGTAACACAGCAACTTGAGGACTACGGCTTCGAGGTTGACCTCTACGAGGGGGAGGAGATTACCGTTGATTTCTACCGTGAACTACCTCAAATGAATTATCAACTCATCATCTTTCGTGCTCATTCAGGCCTGCTCAGCGGAGAGGAGGGCGTGGTAAGGATAACAACGCTGTTCACCAACGAAACGTATAGCGAGACAAAGCATATTAAAGATCAATTAACCGACCGCGTCGCTAAGGCAAGGATTGATACAAAACACCCCATGATATTCAGTATCAAGGATAGCTTCATCACCAAAAGCATGGAAGGGGACTTCGACAACACGATTATCATCATGATGGGTTGCTCCTGCATCGCCATCGATGACCTGGCACAGGCTTTCATCGAGAAGGGGGCTTCTACATACCTGGCATGGCATGCCACCGTGGGGCTAGGCTATGTAGACCAGGCTACTCCCTACCTGATACAACAACTTTGCGGTGAACAGCTAACTGTGGCAGAGGCAGTGCGCAATACTATGCAGACAATAGGAGCAGACCCTATGTTCGGGGCGAAGCTAAAGTATTTTCCCGGTCAGAGTGGGGATAAAACATCGGAACAGTTGCTCGGATTCTAAGTAGACTATCTGCTTAAGAGCCTTCTTTATGGCTACAAACCCCCAAAAGCTTGAATACCTACTACTATAGTCACGCAAAACATAGTCATGGCTACTAAAATCCTATAGCCAAGCTAAGGGCCAGTTGCCCCATGACCTAAGTCCAAGACAAAACATCCCGCAATAGCATCCACCCTTCTAACATAGTACCAACCTACCCCTGGCCTCAGGTACTGTAAACCACAGTAACGCATACTGTTGTACTACATACAATGGAATATACATGTGCAAACATAGTTTTCAACAACTATGGAAACTATGTCTTACCAGCAAAATAGATGGACCACCACAATACTGCATCTGTTTGTATGCCTCACCTTGAGCCTGCCTCTTGCAGCGGGGGGTATGGTCAGCACCGTGCAGGCAGATGAGGGAATCAGATCATCAAATCGATACCTCATCGATACAATTGATGAAGATGGAGAAGAGATAGACCTGATTCTGGTGCCTGGCAGTCCACCTGAAACCACGGTACCAACAGCAGAGCTCCCCAGGAGAGGAACTAGTGGAAGCAACATCCTTTCCTCTGTACCAACCTTCGACTGGAGCTACGGTTGCTCGGCCACCTCGGCTGCCATGATGTTCGGATACTACGACAACCAGGGCTATGACAATATGTATGATGGTCCTGCTAACGGTGGGGATTGCCCGATGACCAATTCAGTATGGGGTTCAGGCGAATGCCCGCTGAGTGCCACACACCAGGGTTTAGATGGCTTAGAAACAAAGGGACATGTGGATGATTACTGGTCATCTCTTGGCAGTTCTAATGATCCTTACTACGATAACTGGAGCGAGGGCGGCTATGCAGACTGTACTGCCGACTTCATGGGAACAAACCAGTATAACAATTGGAACACCAGTGATGGCGGCACTTTCTTCTTTTTCCGGGGAGATGGCAGTCCTTTGTATGACTACAACGCCTGTGAACCTAGCTACCGTGATGGCGATCATGGGATGAAACTGTTCGCCGAATCTCGTGGATATGATGTAGAAACAAACTTCTCACAGTATATAAAGGGAATAGGCAGTAACCCTGACAATGGATTCACTTTCGCTGATTTCCAATCTGAGATTGATTCCGGCCGACCAGTGATAATCCAGGTTGCAGGGCATTCAATGCTCGGCTTCGGATATAACGAACCTGAAACTGTCTATCTCCACGATACCTGGAACCATAATGACCATTCCATGATCTGGGGAGGAAGCTACTATGGGATGCAGCACTACGGTGTTACTGTACTTCGTCTGGAATCTATAGAACCCTCTCCTCCACCCGAACCAGAACCCCCAATAGCAATCACGGTTGCAGCAGCCTCTGTAGAACAGCACTCTGCCACTCTTAATGGTAATATTGACAACGACGGTGGCGAAAGCTGCCAGGTCCGCTTCGAATATAACACAGACCCAGGCGAACCCTACTCCTTCAGCACCGACTGGTCAGGCAATTTAAACACTGGCGATGACTTCAGCCAGGTCATCTCTGACCTAAACCCAGGTACCACCTACTACTTCCGTGCTCAGATTAAAAACAGCGCAGCTTCTTCCAGCGGAGCCGAACTCAACTTTACCTCCTTATCAGTTATCCTGCCGGAGGCACCAGCCTCATTCTCTGCTGTAGCCTCCGGCAGCCATCAAATCAACCTCTCCTGGACCAAGGCTGCTGAAGTCGATAAGACAAAAATACAGCGCAAGCAGGATGGCTTCCCTGTAGATATGAACGATGGCACAGAAGTCTATTTCAGTGATACCGAGTCCTTCTCCGATACTGGACTCTCACCTGAAACCAGCTACTACTACTGCGCATGGTCCTTCAGCGAGGACAGCGCCCTCTGGTCCGTAAACTACACTGAATCACAGGCCAGCACTGAAGCTCTCGCCAACAATCCTCCTAACACGCCGATCAGCCCTTCACCAGAAACCCTAGTCAATAATGTATCCATCAAAGCTGATTTATACTGGTATGGAGATGACCCCGATGAAGGAGATACCCTGACCTACGATGTTTATTTTGACACAGTCAATGCCAGCACACTGGTATCCAGTAACCAGTCATTAACCACCTTTGAGCCTGGAGAACTGGAAAACGATAGTAGCTATTACTGGAAGGTCATTGCCACTGATAACCATGGAATAAGCATCGAAAGCCCTGTATGGGAGTTCAACACAGAACCGGCTGAACCAACTCCTCTCACCAGCTACGATATCAACCTCTCGGCAGGATGGAACCTTATTTCCTTACCACTCATTCCCGAAAGCAGCGATATCAATGACATTATTAACTCATTCAACCTCGCCTCTGACGACGTTAGCAATATCGACATAGTGTACCATTACAACACAGCCAGCGAATCCTGGGATTACTGGAGGGGGCAATCAGATGGCACTCTCCAATCTATAGAGGATGGAAACGGATACTGGGTCTACACCAAAACAGCCGACGTGCTAACGGTATATGGTTTAGAGACTGCAA